>QIHU01000316.1 GCA_003231035.1 Acidobacteriota bacterium | reverse complement strand
TCAGTCAGCTGCCCGCCGACTGGGCGTTGCAGCTCGACATGGAATTGGCCAAGGGGACTCCGGGCGCTGAAGAGGCCGAAGAGATCAGCAGTCGCATCCTGGGTAGCCTCCGAGTCAAGCTCTTCTAGCCTCCGCCTCCGCCTCCGTCGGATTCCCCTTCCTCTTCCCGCTTGCCGCGGTCCATTCCTAGCCCCTCGGGTTGGATTCGGTTTTTCGAACGCGATCCAATGATTTGGTTTTTTGGCGGTAAACTGCTATGGCAGAGGGCTTTAGGGGCCGATTCAATCCTTTGTACCAGTGGCATGGAGTGTGCTTTGATTCCCCTTGATCCTCTAGCTCCATGAACCTCTAGGAAGTTCTCCGTTAACCATGAGCAGGCAACAGCGATGAGCAGGCAACACGCGGGAAAGTTGAGTCGGTTGATTCTGCCGCTGCTGTTGACGGTCGCGGTGGTGATCCTCGGCGGGTTGTCTATTCTGCGCAAGGTGGAGAGCTTTCAGTCGTTGGGCTTTACAGCCAAGACTGGCCTCGGAGTCTGGGTCGTGGAGGGTGAGCCCGAGGCCCCCACTGGGCTACGAGCGGGCGATCAGATTTCCCTGGTCGGGGGCGCGCCCCTGGGAACTCCGGCGGCGGTTCGTGAACGACTGATCGCCACGCCAGAGGTGGAACTAGGCCTCTTGCGCGGTGAGGAGCTGATTACCGTCACCTATCATCGGCCCGGTCTCGACATCGACTGGCCCTATCTCGTGCAGATCGTGCTCGGCTTGGCCTACTTGTTGATCGGACTCTTTACCCTGGTGCGTTCGCAACGGCGGCCGGGGCTGCTGTTCTTTCTGTGGTGCGTGGTTTCGGCGGCGGCCTACCTGTTGACCAAGCCGCGCTTCTTCGACGCCATCGGTAAAACGATCTTCCTAGCCGATGGCTGGGCCTTGGCACTCCTAGCTCCGCTGACCCTCCACCTGTTCTTGGCCTTCCCAACGCTGCTCGGCGTAGGCGGCAAGGCGCGCCGGTTCCTACCTTTTCTCTATCTGCCGGCGGCTCTCTTGGTGGCGGTTCAGGTCGATCAAGGGCTCTTTGCTGGCCGTCTCTTCTCGGGACCGCCGAGTGCACGGCTGGTGCTCTTGCAAGGGCGACTCGAGACCTACCATCTGGCGGTTTTCGTCCTCGCCTCGCTCCTGGTTTTGGCGTACCGTTTGAGCGGCAAGCTGGAGGCGGACCAGCGGCGACAGCTGCGCTGGATCGCTTTCGGCGTTGCTGGGGGCTATCTGCCCTACATCTTGTTGAATGTGGTGCCAACAGCCCTCTCGCTGCCACGCTTTGAGCTACTGGAGTTGGCCTCGGTGGTGCCGTTGGCCCTCTTGCCGCTGGCCTTCGGCTACGCGATCTTGCGCTACAAGTTGTGGGATCTCGACATCATCGTTCGCGACACCATCGCCTACTCGCTGACTCTCTTAATCGGCGTCCTTGGGTTTGCCTTGATCAACTTGGGGCTGCGCCGCGGGATGCCGCAGGATTTGGCGACAGCGCGCCATTTGCTCTCATTTATCGCCGGTTTGTCGATCGCCGGTCTGCTGGTGCCCACCCGCAAGGCCATCGCCTCATCGCTCGAGCATTGGCAGCATCGTGGCCACTACGAGCAGCGTCGCTCCTTGCTGAGTTTCGCCGATCAACTGCTCCATGAACGACGGCTCGACCCCCTCTGTTCGTCGCTCCTCGATCGGTTGGAGGAAAGCCTTCAGTTTGGCGAACTCAACCTCTATCTCTCGCAAGGCGAGGCTCAGGTGGCGGTACGGCCGCGGGCCGAGCTGCCGGCTCGACTCGCCTTCGACGCGTTGGGCGATGAGTTCTGGGACCGCGAGGTGGAAGCGGTGCCCAGTGCCGAACTGTCCACTGGCGAGCCTTCGCCAGTACAACGTCTATTTATGGCCGGCTATCGCTATGCCTTTCCGATGAGCGTTCGCGGCCACCGCGTCGGTACTTTGCTGGTGGGCTACAAGCAGGACATGATGCCGCTGTCGAGCGAAGATGTCGATCTGGTACGCCAGGTAGCCAACCAGGCGGCGCTGGCGCTCGAGAATGCCCAGCTGCTCGAAGAACTCCACTTGCGGCTCGACGAGGTGGTTCGGCTGGAGAAATACAGCCAGGGCATCATTGAGTCCACCCCGGCCGGGATCGCGGTATTGGGGAGTGGCGATCGGGTGACCTCGTGCAATCTGGCCTTCGCGGCCTTGCTCAACATGGAACGCTCCGAAGTGCGCGGTGCGGTGATTGACGATCTCTTGCCAGCCACCCTTCCGCGGCCGGGTAGCGGCTTGGTCGAGACCAAGATTACCTTCGCTGAGGGGCGGGAACGTTCTTTCCAGTTGAGCGTCGCCGAACTGGGCGCCGTGGACGGTGATCGGCAACGCATCCTGGTGGTGCATGACGTCAGTGAGCGGGTGGAGCTTGAGAACCAGCTCAAGGAGAAGGACCGGCTGGCCTCGCTCGGCATGCTAGCCGCCGGGGTGGCGCATGAGGTCAACACGCCGATTACCGGAATCTCGAGCTACGCGCAGATGCTCCTCGAAGAGACGCCGGTCGACGATCCCCGCCACAGCCTCTTGCTCAAGGTGGAGCGCCAGACTTTCCGGGCTTCGCGGATCGTCAACAGCTTGCTCGAGTTCTCGCGGGATCGCAGAGAAACAGTGCGCTCTCTGGATCTCCGCGTGCTTCTGCGCGAGACGTTCGATCTACTCAGCGACCGGATCGAGGATTCAGCGGTAACCCTCGATCTGACCCTGCCGGAATCGGCGGTGCTCGTCGAAGGCTCCGGTACGGAGTTGCAGCAGGTTTTCACCAACCTGGCGGTCAACGCCCTCGATGCGATGGACCCACTCGAATCGGGCGCCGGCCGGCTCGCGGTGAGTGTGGAGAGTGAGGGCGAGCAGGCCCGGGTGGTGGTCCGTGACAACGGCGAAGGGATGAGTCGCGAGCAAATGGAGAAGATCTTCCAACCCTTCTTCTCGACCAAGCTCGCTTCGGGCGGAACCGGTTTGGGTCTTTCGATCAGCTACGAGATCGTTCGCCGCCACGACGGAGAGCTCAAGGTGAGCAGTGTCGAGGACGAGGGGAGCCGATTTGTCGTCGAGTTGCCCGTCTGCTTACCGGTGGAGACCCAACTGGCGGAGCCGACCCACTCCGATCTGGGCGCGGAAGGTAGTGTGGTGGGATGAGACGTATCCTGGTTGTCGACGATGAAGAGGTTCTCCAGGACATTCTCGTTACCTTGATTCGCAAGGAAGGCCACCAGGCGGTGTGTGCGAGGACCGGCGAAGAGGCGCTGGTGATGCTGGATCGCGAAGAGATCGATCTGGTGCTTCTCGACTTGATGTTGCCGGGGATGAGCGGCCAAGAGGTCTTGTTGCAGATCCGCGCCAAGTACCCAGACCAAATGGTGGTGGTGATCACCGCTCACTCGTCGATCGAGAGTGCGATCGAAGCGATGCGGGCCGGGGCCTTCCACTACATCTCCAAGCCATTCAAGAACGAAGAGGTCCTGCTGACCGTACGCCAGGGGTTGGAACGGCAGTCCCTGCGCGAGGAGAATCGCGCCCTCAAGGAGCAACTGCGACAACGCTTCGGCTTCGACAACATCATCGGCAAGAGCAAGCCGATGCAGGAGGTCTTCGAACTGGTGCGGTTGGCGGCGCCCTCGAAGAGCAACATCCTGGTCACCGGCGAGAGCGGAACCGGCAAGGAGTTGGTGGCCAAGGCGATCCACCTCCATTCGCGGCGTTCTGACGGCCCTTTCGTGACCGTCAATTCCGGTTCCATGCCGGCCGATCTCCTGGAGAGTAACCTCTTCGGTCACGTCAGAGGGGCCTTCACCGGCGCGGTGAGTAGTAAGAAGGGCCTCTTCGAGATGGCCGACGAGGGGTCGATCTTCTTCGACGAGATTGGCAACGTGCCGCTAGAAACACAGGCCAAGCTCCTGCGCGTGATCCAAGAGAAAGAGTTCATGCGCCTCGGTGGAACCGAGACGCTGAAGGCCGATGTGCGGATCATCGCCGCAACCAATGCCGACCTCGAAGTCGAGGTCCAAGCGGGTCGCTTCCGGGAAGACCTTTTCTATCGACTCAACGTAATCAGTGTCCAGCTGCCGCCCTTGCGCAGTCGCACCGAGGACATTCCGCTGCTCGCGCAGCACTTCCTCGGCCGCTACACCGAGGAGAACGAGAAGCCGCTGGAGGCGATCATGCCCAGTGCCATGCAGCTGCTGGTCGACTACGCCTGGCCGGGTAACGTTCGGGAGTTGGAAAACGCCATCGAAAGGGCGGTCGTCCTCTCGTCGGGCTCACAGCTCGATGTTCAACTGCTCCCTCAGTCGGTGCGTCAGCCGGGTTCGGGACTCCCCAGCCAGCCGCCGAGCCAGAACACCAACGGCATGTCACTCAAGCAGGCCGTAGCCTCCTACGAGCGCCAGTTGATCGTCAAGGCGCTGCAGGCCTGCGGTGGCATCCAGAAACGGGCGGCGGAGAAGCTCCAGGTCAAGCCGACGACCCTGCACGAGATGATGAAGCGGCTCAACGTCTCGGCTGAAAGTGTTCTGGCCTCGTAGCAGTCCACGCTACACTCAGCGACCCCATCATTTCCCCGAGAGGATCGCCGATGTTTCGCCTGCCTCCGCCTTGGTTGGTTTCGGCTTGCCTAGCCCGTCCCCTAGCATTAGCTCTTTGTTTGGCTTGGCTAGCGCCCGGGGCCTGGGCTAGCGATTGGATCGCACCGCTGAGTGATGGCGCGCGGATCGGCCCGGCGCGGCTCAACGCGGACATTCCCCTCCCTTCGGCGGTGCTCAAGGCGCCCTTGGGGGAGCGCTTTACCCGCCACGACCGCCTTCTGCGTTACCTCGAAAAGTTAGCCGAGGCCTCGCCTCGGGTCACCCTGCACCAGTATGGGGAGAGCTACGAAGGGCGGCCGCTGGTGCTCTTGGCGATCAGTGATCCGGCCAATATTGACCGCCTCGAGGAGCTGCGTCGCCACCACCTGGAGCGCTTGACCTCGTCGAAGCCGGTGGATGATGACCCGGCGATCGTCTGGTTAGGCTACGGCGTGCACGGCAACGAGTCTTCCTCGGCTGAGGCGGCCCTCGGTGTTGCCTACCTCTTGGCGGCGGTTGAAGAGGAGAGTTGGCGCCAGCGGTTGCGCCAGGTGGTGGTCCTGATCGATCCGCTGTTGAACCCCGATGGTCGGGCCCGCTACGTGCACGGCTACCAGCAGCGTCGGGGGAGGGTCGCCGATCCTTGGGCCGACAGTTACGAACACTCCGAACCGTGGCCCGGCGGGCGCCAGAACCACTATCTCTTTGATCTCAACCGCGATTGGGCCTGGGCGACGCAACGCGAGACCCAAGCACGGCTGGCGCTCTTTCGCAGCTGGGAGCCCCAGGTGCATGTTGATTTTCACGAGATGAGAAGCGGTTCGACCTATTTCTTTCCACCTGCCGCCGACCCGATCCATCCGGCGATCAGCCCGCGGGTGGTCGACTGGCTGGAGACCTTCGGTCGCGGCAATGCGGCGGCCTTTGACGCGCACGGGTGGCCGTTTTACAAGGGGCAGCTGTTCGACCTCTTCTATCCGGCCTATGGCGATTCCTACCCAAGCCTCGGTGGCGCGGTGGGGATGACCTATGAGATGGCCGGCGGTGGTCGGGCCGGTACGGTGATCGAGCGGGTGGACGGTACCCGTTTGACCTTGGTCGATCGCGTCGCCCGTCACATCACCACCTCCCTGGCCACGGTGGAGACGACGGCCGAGAACCGCCGCGAGCTGCTGCGAGACTTCCGTGCTTTTCGTCGAGCCTCGGCGCGGGCGAACGGGCAGAGTTTCCTGTGGTCCGCCGAGCAAGCGGAAGCGGGCGCGCTCGCCGAGTTGTTGGTGAGCCACGGTATCGAAGTGCATCGCCTCGCCGCCGATACCCAGATCGCGGTCCGCTCGCTGGCTGGCGAGAGTCGAGGGCGGCGCCAGTTCGCCGCGGATTCTTGGCTGGTCTCGACGGCGCAGCCGTTGGGCAAGCTGGCTCAATCACTCCTCGAAGGGGAGGCGGACCTTGGAGCGGAGTTCCTCAAGCGCCAGCGCCAGCGGTTGGCCGACGAGCAATCGGCGCAGTTTTACGACATCACCGCCTGGTCGCTGCCCTTGGCCTTCAATTTGGAAATGTGGCTAGCGCCGGGGCGGCCGGAGGGCTTGATCCCCTACCTCCCCGAAGAGGTCTCCGACAACGACGAGACAACCCTCGATGGCGCAACCATCGAAGGGGCTGGACGGGTCGGTTTCTTGATGGCGCCGCAAGGGCTCGCCGGCTATCGCTTCGCCGCCGCTCTGCGCCGGGCGGGTATTCACCATCGGCTGGCGCTAGGCAGCTTCAGCCTCGGCGGGCGCGAGTTGCCGTCGGGTACAATCTTCATTCCGCGTCGAGAGAATCCGAAGCAGCTCGAAACGCGGCTGGGCGAGCTGGCTCGGCAGTGTCGGGTGGTGTTGAGTGGCGCGGAGACCTCATACTCCGAAAGCGGCATCTCGCTCGGCTCGGAGGAGATGGTTCGGGTCCAGCCGAGCGCCATCGGCCTGGTCGTCGGCCCTGGAGTGAGTCCCACCGCCGCTGGTGCCCTGTGGCACCTTTTTGACCAGGTGATCGAACTATCCCACCACCGGGTGGAACTCGATGACCTGACCGATCGACTCAGCGGCCTGGGCGTTCTACTGATGCCTTCGGGCTTTGGTTACTCCAGCCGCCTGGGTGAAGAGGATGTCGCCGCGATCGAACGCTGGGTGCGCGCTGGTGGCACCTTGATCGCCATTAAGGGTGCTCTCGAGTGGCTGCGCGAGGCAGAGTTGGTGGAGCTTGAAGAGTGGCAGGCGGAGGGCGACGAGAGTCTAGATGAGGGGGCGGCGACAGAGGGGACGGCGGGCAGTTCGATGGCCGCCACGCTCGACTTGAGCCAGCGCAAGATTTCGATCCCCGGGGCCGTGGTGCGGACTCGCTTGCGCACCGTGCATCCGTTGACCGCGGGTCTCGCCAGCGCGCCGCCGAGCCTGTTTGGCGGTTCTCAATTTTTCCTCCCCGGCGACGCGGCCGGCAACCTGCTGTGGGTGGAACCGCGGGACCCGGTTCTGGCCGGCCATGTTTGGGAGGAGGCCTTAGAGCGGCTGGCCGGTGCTGTTTTGGTCAGAGAGGAGCGGTTGGGGAGTGGCCGGATCGTCCTCTTTGCTCAAGATCCGGCCTTCCGTGGCCTGTGGCGAGGGACGATGCCTCTGCTGCTCAATGCGGTGATGTTCGCTCCCTCTCTCCCGTGACCGGAAGGTTGTCGACACCGACCGGGAATCTTTCGTCGTCGCGGTGGTGTTTACAGCTCGGGCACGTCCAGTTAGACTGGTGTGCTCGCGCTAGACCACCCTCGGGGTGGTCTAGCGCGAGCATCCATCGTTTTTGACCATCAGCTTTCTCGAGGGCTCTGTATACAGCCAGAGGCACCTTCGAGTCTTGGAAGGAAGATCGCCGTGAAAGAAGGAATCCACCCTGAACTGCACCTGATTACCGTGACCTGCTCCTGTGGCAACTCGTTTGAGACTCACTCGACGAAAAAGGATCTTCGTCTGGAGCTGTGCAATGAATGTCACCCGTTCTACACCGGGCAGCAGAAATTGATCGACTCCGCGGGTCGGGTTGAGCGCTTCAGGCGCCGCTACTCCAAAGCTTCGTAACGCATCCCAGTATTTTCACCCAAGAGGCTCCGCCACCCTGCCAGTGGTGGGGCGAGCTTGGCTACCCGGAGTCGCGGCTGGCTCCGGGTTTGCTGCTTCAAGTAGGTTGTGATGATCGAGACGCTGGCCGAACTGGAACGTACCCACGACGAGCTGAGCTCTAGACTCGCCGATCCCGAGGTACTCGCCAATCCAAAGCTCTACACCGAGCACAGCAAGGCACTGGCCGAAATCGTGCCCTCGGTACGGCTGTATCGGGAGCTCTTGGATGTCCAGCGGCAACTGAGCGAGACTGAGGAGATGTTGTCCGGGTTGGCCAAGGACGACGAGCTACGCGAGCTAGCCAGCGAAGAGAATCGCGAACTCCTGTCGCGCCAAGAACAGATCGAGGAGCAGTTGCGTCACGAGATGCGGCCGCGGGATCCCAATGACAAGCGTAACGTGGTCCTGGAGATTCGAGCCGGCACCGGCGGCGACGAGGCGACTCTGTTCTCCCAAGAACTCTTCCGCATGTACAACCGTTACGCCGAGTCCCAAGGGTGGCGAGTTCAGATCATCGATCTGTCGGAGTCTTCAGTGGGCGGTTACAAGGATGTTTCGGCGATCATCGAGGGGCGCGGCGCCTACAGCCGGCTCAAGTACGAGGCCGGTGTCCACCGCGTGCAGCGGGTACCGAACACCGAGGCTTCGGGCCGCATCCATACTTCGGCGGTCACCGTGGCCGTCCTTCCCGAGGCGGACGACATCGAGATTGAGGTGGCGGAGAAGGACCTTCGGGTGGACCGCTACTGCTCGTCGGGTCCGGGAGGCCAAGGGGTCAACACCACCTATTCGGCGGTTCGTCTGACCCACCTGCCAACCGGGATCGTCGTCACCTGCCAGGATGAGCGCAGCCAGATCAAGAACAAAGCCAAGGCGCTGCGCGTCCTCAAGGCGCGCTTGCTCGAAATTGAGCGCGCGCGGGCGGAGAGCGAACTCAGTGCCGAGCGTCGCAAGATGGTGGGTAGCGGCGACCGTTCGGAGAAGATCCGCACCTACAACTTTCCCCAGAACCGCGTCACGGACCATCGCATCGGCTTGACGGTGCACCAACTGCCGAGCGTGCTGGAGGGCAATCTCAACTCCCTGGTCGACCCCTTGACCGCCCATTTCGAGGCCGAGCGGATGAGCGAAACGGCGGCGGCGAAGCGCTGAGGCATGAAGTCGAAGCCGGAAGAGACGTTCCCTGACCCATCCCTCGAGTCGCCGGAGGGCGTGTCCGGTATCGAATACGCCACCCTGGACGAACGGCTCAAGCCGCTCTACTTGCTGGCGGATAGCCAGCTGCTGTTCTGGAAAGACGAGGCCGGCACTCCTTTCGTGCACAGGGTGCGTGCGCGGCTAGAGACGGTAGAGCCCGCGGCGGCCTACATCGGTGCCTCCAACGGCGATGATCCCGCCTTCTATTCGATTTTCGAGGCGGCGATGGACGAGGCGGGGATCGATCGTCGCAAAGTGATTCTCTCCGAGCTGGATGCCGACGCCCTCGCCTTCGTCGACCACGCCGATTGGATCGTCCTGGCGGGAGGTGACGTGGAACGAGGCTGGCGGACCTTCCAAAGCAACGGCCTGAGCCAGATCCTGACCCGCCGGTACTACGAAGGCGCCTTGCTGATGGGGATCTCCGCTGGAGCCGTGCAACTGGGGCTGGGAGGGCTAGTGGCGGCGGCGAGCGTGGCCGGCGCGCCGGTGAGCGAAGAACCCCCTGAGACCCCCCTCGAGACTTTTCGCCTGCTGCCGCACTTGATCGGTGCTCACCAAGAGAACGAAGGTTGGCAATCGCTGGCGGCTGCCGTGCGCCGATTTGGCGGCCACGCTCGCGGCTATGGAATCCCCGCCGGTGGCGGCTTGCTGTACCACCGGGATCACACTCTCGAGCCCGTGCGCCGGCCGCTGGTCGAGCTGCGCCTAGTCGGCGAGGAGATCACCCAATCGGTGGTTTTGCCGGGTGGCGAAGTGAACGAGGATTCAGAAGTGAACGAGGATTCAGGGGAGAGCGAGTCTGTCAACTAGAGTCGACCGGCTTCTTGGCGAAGCGCGGGCCCAGCTGCGTGTGGCCACTTTCGCACCGTCGTTGCGCGAGGCGACTCTGCTCTTGGGGCATGTTCTTGGCCTGGATGAGGCACGCTTGCTGGCGCACGGTGAGAAGCCGGTGACGGGGGGGGAGGCGGCTCGGTTCCGGGCCTTGCTCAAGCGCCGGCTCGGCGGTGAACCGGTGGCCTACCTGCTCGGCGAGCGGGAGTTCTACGGGCGCCCTTTTCGCGTTGATTCGCGAGTCCTCATCCCGCGTCCCGAAAGCGAACACCTCATCGAGGCGCTGCTCGAACGGAAATCGACCTTGCCGCGGCGCCCCAGGCTGCTCGACATCGGGACCGGTTCCGGCTGTCTGGCGATCACCTTGGCACTGGAGATCCCGGGTTCGCGAGTGGTGGCGACCGACCTGTCGCCCGCGGCGCTGGCGCTGGCGGCGGCCAACGCTCGGCTACTAGGGGTTGGCGACAGGGTGCGGTTCGTTGCCACCGATCTCGAAGCGGCGCTGGCCGAGCGTCCGCCTTTCGACATCGTCCTCAGCAATCCGCCCTATGTCGCGGTGGAAGATCATCACCGTCTGTCGCCCGAAATTACCGACTTCGAGCCCTCGCAAGCCCTGTTCGCACAGCACGGGGGGACGGCGATTCTGCTGCGCTTGGCCGCGCTCGCCGGTCGCCGCCTGGTTCCCGGTGGCTGGCTGGCTTGCGAAATCGGCGATGGGCAGATCGAAGCCCTAGCTAGCGGCTTCTCCCGCCTTGCGCCGGAGCTGGAGTGGATCGAAGTGCGCAAAGACTACGCCGGAAAGCCACGGACTGTGATACTCAAAAGACGGCCGATCTAACCGAACGGAGAACAGACTCGTGGAGAAGTTTCACATTGTCGGCCCCAATCGTCTCGCCGGGACGGTGCGGGCGAGCGGTGCCAAGAACGCCGCCCTGCCTGCCTTGGCGGCGAGCCTGTTGACCGATGATCCGGTGAACCTCAGTCGGGTCCCCGCGGTGCGCGATATTCGAACCATGGTTCGGCTGCTCGAACACCTTGGGGTCGCTAGCGAGTGGCGGGAAGAGGGCTTGCGACTGTGGCGCGGTGGGCCGATCCGGTCGGCGGCCGAGGCACCCTACGAGTTGGTCAAGACGATGCGCGCCAGCGTCTTGGTTCTCGGCCCGCTCTTGGCCCGGTTTGGCAGCGCCCGAGTGTCGCTACCCGGTGGGTGCGCGATCGGCGTGCGACCGATCGATCAGCACCTCGCCGGCTTGGAGGCACTCGGTGCCGAGGTCAAGCTGGAGCACGGCTACGTCGACCTGTCGGCGCCGCGCTTGCGGGGGGCACGCTTTGCCTTTTCGACCGCCACGGTCACCGGCACGGAGAACCTTCTCATGGCGGCGTCGTTGGCCCAAGGGACCACGGTGCTCGAGAACTGCGCCCGCGAGCCGGAGATCGCCGATCTGGCCGCTCTTTTGGTGGCGATGGGGGCTAAAATCGATGGCGCTGGCACCCCCACCGTGACCATCGAGGGGGTGGCGCAGTTGCACGGTGTCGACGAGCACCAGATCATCGCCGACCGTATCGAGGGCGGCACCTATCTGATCGGAGCCGCGATCAGCGGCGGCGATGTACTCTTGGTGGACACCGAACCGGCCGATCTGGCGCCATTGTTGGAAAAACTGGCGGAAATCGGTGCGCGGGTCGAGGTCGAGGGGCGCCAAATTCGCGTTGCACATCAGGGCCCACTGGCGCCGCGCAACGTCATCACAGCACCCCATCCCGGCTTTCCCACCGACCTCCAAGCGCAGTACATGGCGTTGATGACCCAGGCGGAGGGCTCGGCGACCATTTGTGAGACGGTCTTCGAGAATCGCTTCCAACACGTACCCGAACTGAACCGAATGGGGGCCAGTATTCGGGTGGAGGGCACCTTTGCACGGGTCCAGGGTGCCAGCGCCCTGTCGGGCACTACAGTGATGGCAACCGATCTCAGGGCCTCGGCCTGCTTGGTTTTGGCAGGACTAGTGGCGCGTGGAGAGACGGTGGTGGATCGGATTTATCATCTCGATCGCGGCTACGAGCGGATGGAATTGAAATTGCAGAAGCTGGGGGCTCGAGTGCGGCGATCGAACGCCGCCGCGGATAGTAATCCTTCCGTCTGAATCGCCACCTAACTTGGGTGGGCCCTTATTCCTCAGGACTCGAACCCTTTTCAGGACCTTCAATCCATCGATGAGCTGGTTACTCGTTCTCTCACTGATTGCGGCACCGGTCGCGGATCCACGGGCGCACGTGGCGCAATTGATCATGGAGGGCGATTTGGGCGGGGCGTTGGCCGCGACGGAGAGTTTGCTGGCGGACGACCCCGAGGGCAGTGCGAAAATGGGCTTCTCCTACCTGCGGGGCCGGTTGCTCGACCGTCTGGGCCGCTCACAAGAGGCTGCTGACGCCTTCTTGGATGCCGTCTCGGCCAGCCCACGATTCAACCACTACAGCTTCCTTCGCCTAGCCTTGGACTACGAGCAGTTGGGCCACCCTGAGATGGCGGCTGGCCTGGCCGCCAAGGTGGTGTCGGCGCAGCAGCCGGAGGACCGTATCGGCGAAGCTTCGGCACTGCTGCGCCGGGTGCTGAGTGCCGGGGGCGACTGCCGTGTCCTCAACGGCCTTCAAGACTCGGCGCTACCGACCAAGCCACGGCGCCAGGTGCAGTTGGCACGTGCTGAGTGCGCGGTCACCGCGGGCGATCTGGCCAAGGCCTCGAACTTGGTGTTGATTCTGCTGCGTGAGAACCGTCGCGATGAGCCTGGGCGCGAAGCCGCGCATCTAGCGGTGCGCCGTTTGGCGGTGGGCGGTGGCGCCACCGACACCGATCTCGCCTTGCTGGTCGGTCTCACCTTTCACGATCACCGTGAGTTTCCCCAGTCGAGCTGGATTCTCGACACCGTGTTCTCAGCCGTACCGCCCGAAGCGAGCGATGGCAGCTTGACCCGCGCCGAGTTCGAAAGCCGCTACGCGCGGGTGCGCAACGATTTCTGGCAAGCTCACTACAGCCACGCCAGCGCCGGGTTCACCCGCTTGGCGGCGCAAGCTCGTGATCCAGAACAACAAGCGCAGGCGTGGTTTCAACTGGGTCGTTGCCAGGAGATCGAGGGCGATTGGAGCGCCTCCTCGACGAGCTATCGTCGGGCCTACTCGACCGATCCCGACGGCGGTTGGGCTTCGGCGGGCCTGTTGGCGGCAATGCGGCTGGAATGGCGCAGTGGGCTGGAGAACTCGGCCCTCGAGGCCTATGAGCTGTTGCGCTCCAAGCGCTCCTGGAAAGGTCACACGGCCCGCGCGGCGCTCTTTCTTGCCGCTTCCGATCTGGTCCGCAATCGCGGCGACCGGGTCGGGCGTTGGCTCGATCAAGCAAAGCGTAGCGGTGCCCGAGTGGTGGAGGTCGCGTACTGGCGAGGCCGTTTGGCGGAAGCTCAGCTGACCGCGGCGAAGAGTTCAACCACCCCGGCCGCCGCGGTCGCCTTCTACCTGACCTCCATTCGCGCGGCTCCGTATCATCCGTTGGCACAGGCGGCGCACCTGCGCCTGCGCGGGGAGAGGCTGGCGGCGACCGCCCGAAAGGAAGGGTTGCGGCTAGCCAAAGGCAATCGCGAGTCCGATCTCCACGCGGCGTGGCTTCTTCTCGGCGGCATCGATCCCAACGGTCGCCGAGCCCTCCAGAACCTGGCCGCGCGGTTAGCCGGTGACTCTTCCACCGGCCCGTACCTGCGCATGGGGCCGGCGCCGATAGAACGCTGGCTGTTGTGGAAATCCTCCTCGCCGGCCCCCGAACAGGCCCTTCTTGCCCTCGGCCTCTGGGACGAAGGAGCAGCGATGATCTCTCGCTTCTTCCCGGTCACCAACCCGGATCTGGCGCTCACCGGGAGCCTCCTGCTGGCCCGTGCGGGACAAACGAGGCGAGCCCTCAGCATTGCCGAAGTGCTGGCCAAGCGGATGCCATCGAGAGTTCCTTCGGTCTTGCTACCCGCGCAGTATCGCCGCGTGCTCTATCCGCTGCCGCACCGCGAATTGTTGGCCCAGGCTTCCGTCACCGGCACCTTCGATCCGCTGCTCTTGGCGGCGGTGATTCGCGAAGAGAGTCGCTTCGATCCCAAGGCGCTCTCCAACGCTTCGGCGCGCGGTTTGACCCAGTTCACCCTACAGACGGCTCGTCGTTTCAGCGAGCAGCTGGGAATCGAAGAGTTCAGGGCCTCGGATCTCTACCGTCCCGAGATCTCGATTCGGTTGGGAGCCGCCTACCTCAGCGATCTGAACCGCCAGTTTGGCGAGACCACCCATGCCATCGTCGCTTCCTACAATGCGGGCGAGAACCAAGCGCGGGTCTGGCTCAGCCACTGCTTCAGCCGTGAATTGGCCGAGTACTACACCAAGGTGGGCTTCGACCAGACGCGCAACTACCTGCGCAAGGTGTTTACCAGCTGGGCCCAGTACCGGGAGATCTACGGCGATCTAAGTACCGACGGTCAACGTCATCTACAGCTTCCTGCCGCTAATTAGGTTCCAGGACTGGGGCTCCGCTACAGGAATTCCGTTGCTGGGATTCCGCGGCGGGGGTGTCGAAGGTGTGGATCACCGGCGGCAGTTCGGCGTGGTCGCTGTCCAGATAGTCGAGGATGTCGGCTCCTTCGCGCAGCTTCTGCGTCCAGCTGTCGATCTCCTCGTTGAGCCGTTGTTCGCGCAACGTGTCACGGATCCACTCGCGCACCGTGGCGAGCGGCGGCGGCTCCTGTTGTCGTTGCTCCATCTTGGGTGTCAGGTCGTTGTCATAGTGATCCCGAATATCGGCCAAGCTGACAAAGACCCGAGCCCCTAGCCTCTCCTCGACGTAGGCGTTGACCAGCAACTGGCGGGCGACGATCTCGCGCAGGGTGACGCGGTCGATGCCAATTTCGCTGAGCCGCTGGTCGAAGGTTTGGCCGCCGACGCCCTCCTTGGCTGCAAACGTCTCTTCCATCTCTTCGACCCGAAAATCGATCTCGCTCGCCGGAACCGCTTCGAAACCGAAGCGATCCACTTCGTGGTAACGCAGTCGAATATCGATCAGGCGGTTGAGCAGGCGGCGTTGAAAACCATCGTGGCTCTCCCCCTCTTGCTGCTCCGCCAGCCCCAGCGCCACTACCTGTTTGAGGTCGCTGTCGAGGATCGGGTCCTCATCGACCACGGCCAGAATCCGGTCGGCGAGCGCGCCGCCTTCGGAGGTCTTGGGATCCTCTCCAACGATTGTGGAGGTCGAAAGGCAGAGGAGGGCAAGAGCGAGGAGGAAAGGTCGAACGATCATGGTGGGGATGCTAGCATTCGGCCCTCAATGGAAATGGAAAGTGGGCCGAAATCGGCAGGCAAGCTGTTGGTCATCGCCACGCCTATCGGCAACCTCGATGACCTCTCCGCGCGGGTGCGTTCGTCGCTGGCCACGGCCGACGTGATCGCTTGCGAAGACACCCGCCACAGTGGTCGTCTCCTGGCCCATCTGGGGATTGAAGGGCGCTTGCTGTCGCTCCATGAGCACAACGAGCGCCGTCGGCTCAGCGGTCTGTTGGCCACTCTGCACGCCGGCAAGACGGTGGCCTTGATCAGCGATGCCGGTACGCCGTTGATCTCCGACCCCGGCTTTCTTCTGGTGCGCGAAGCGGTCGCCGCCGGCATCCGGGTGGAACCCATCCCTGGCCCCAGTGCACCCCTGGCGGCCTTGGTCGCCTCCGGCTTGCCGCCCTACCCCTTCACCTTCGTTGGCTTCGCACCACCCAAGAGCGGCAAGCGGCGCACTTTCTACCGCAAGTGGGCCGGCCTTGGCCACACCTTGGTGGTCTTCGAGTCCCCCCACCGCATCCTCGCCAGCCTCGAGGATGCCGCCACGGAACTCGGTGAACGCCCCGCCGCCCTGGCCCGCGAGCTGACCAAACTCCATGAAGAGATCCTCCGCGGTACCCTGCGCGAGATCGCCGTCGAACTGGCCGCACGGCCATCGGTGAAGGGGGAGTTGGTGCTGGTGATTGGGGCGGGGTAAGCGGCTCTACAGCGCCGATCGGATCCAGCAACCGCCCAACACGCGGGTCCCACGATAGAAGACGGCGGCTTGGCCGGGGGCGATGCCCCGTTGAGGTTCATCGAAACGGACCGCGACCAGACCCTCGCCGGATTCCTCGCCTGCTTTATCGACAGTGGCGGCTACCCCAGGGTGGTGGGAGCGGATCTTGACGGTCAGGCGGACACCCCCGTGCTCCGGGTCGGCGGTGGGCGGCTGACCGATCCAGTGGAGCCGTTCGCCCAGTAAGCCGGGAGCGAGCAGCTCGTCTTGGGATCCCAGAGTGACCTGGTTGGCTTCGGGTTGGACGCCGATGACGTAGAGCTTCTCGCCACCGCCGATTCCGACACCGCGCCGTTGGCCCACGGTGTAGCGGAAGTAAGGCGACGAGCTGGGGCCGAGCGCTTGGCCGTCGGTGCGCACCGCTTCGGCGGGAGCGGTGGTCGGCAGGGAGCCGAAGCGGTCGGGGTGGTCGGCCACCTGTCCTTCGACGAACTCTTGAATCGAGCCGGAGACAAAACAAACCTCCATGCTCTCCGCCTTCTCGGCGACCACTAGACCGACCTCGCGGGCCAGGGTGCGGACCTGCCCCTTGGTCATCTCGCCAAGCGGGAAGCGGGCGGCGGCCAGCTGGTTGGCGGTGAGTTCGAAGAGGTAGTAGCTCTGATCCTTGTCCGGGTCGAGGGCGGTGTGTAACTCCAGGCCGTCGGGCCCTTCGAGAATCCGTGCGTAGTGGCCGGTGGCGACTGAATCCGCACCCAGGGCGCGGGCCCGTTCGAGGAGGAGATCGAACTTGAGCCAGGTATTGCAGTTTACGCAGGGGCTGGGGGTGCGTCCCGCTAGGTAATCGTTGACGAAAGGGTCGACCACGTGGCTGCGGAACTCCTCGTCCATGCGCAAGGTGTAGTGGGGGATACCGGCTTGCCGCGCCACTCGCTGCGCGTCGCCCAGGTCGAGGGCGCCGCAGCAGCGGCCGTGGGTGGCCTCGCCGGAGTGATCCCAGAGGAGCATCGAGAGGCCGATACAGGCTTCGCCCTTCTCGGCGAGGAGCCAGGCGGTGACCGAGGAATCGAGACCGCCGCTCATCGCGACGGCGGTCAGCGGCCGCTGGCGGCCGTGGGCGGGAGAACTCATGGGTCCTAGTCGACCGCCGAGGTCGAAGTCGAGGCTAAGGGGGCGACGGCGCGCAGGGCCGCGACGCTTTCGCTCAGGACGGCGAGGAAGGGGTCGACCTCCTCTTCGTGGTTGGTGATCCCGAAGCTGACGCGAATCGAAGCCAGCGCCTCCGCGGCGCTCAATCCGATAGCCAAGAGCGTTCGGCTGGGCTCGACGACCCCCGACGAACAGGCGGCGCCGGTCGAGACGGCGTAGCCGGCAAGGTCGAGCCGGATGGTCAGTGACTCGCCCTCGGCGCCGAGAAAGGCGATGTGGGAGGTGTGCGGTAGCCGGGGGGCGTCGCGGCAGTGAATCCGCGCATCGGGGATCCGCGACAACCCCGCTTCGAAGCGGTCGCGGATGGCGCCGAGCTGTCGGATGCGGTGCGGAAGCTCCTCCAGGGCAAGCTCGGCGGCCCGGCCCAGGCCGACGATCGCCGGTACGTTGAGCGTGCCGGAGCGTCGGTGTCGTTCTTGCGAGCCACCGATCATCCAAGACTCAAACGGCGTGCCCTTGCGGATCCATAGGGCGGCGGAGCCCACCGGGCCGTGAAATTTGTGGCCGCCCAAGATCAGGAAGTCGACCCCCAACTGCTCGACATCGACCGCCACCTTGCCCACCGCCTGCACCGCATCGGTCAACACCGGCACCCCGAGCGGCCGGCAGGTGGCGGCGACTTTGCTCACCGGTTGCAGCGTGCCCAGTTCGTTGTTGGCCAGCATCAAGCTGACCAGCTTGGTGTCGGGGCGCAGGGCGGCGATCACCGCCTCGGCCGGGACGACGCCGTCGTTGCCCGGAGGAATGCGGGTGACTTCCATCCCGAAACTCTCCAGCCGATCGGCCGAGGCCTGCGCCGCCGGGTGCTCGAAGGCCGAGAAGATCACGTGACCTTTGAATTCGGCGATACTGCCGACCGACCAGAAGACGGCGTTCATCGCCTCGGTGCCCGAGCTGTTGAAGACGATCTCCGGCGCGGCCGCGCCAATCAGTCGTGCCACGGCGGTGCGCGCCACCTCGACCGCTTCCCGCGCCGCCCGTCCGAACTGGTGAATCGAAGCGGGGTTGCCGTGCTCTTCCCACATCCAGGGTCGCATCGCCTCGGCGACCCGGCGGTCGAGGGGAGTGGTGGCATTGTTATCGAAGTAGAGGGCGTTCATGGCCACGGAGTCTACCTTGTGAGAGGTCACGGAGAGTGGCAAAGTAGATCCCTCATGGGGGACGCTACTGCTTTTGTAGGAGGACAGGGAGAGGGAAGAAACACGGGTAACCAGCGGGAACAGACCGGTCTGTTCTTTGCATGGCTTATCAAGCCAGCCCGACTGCGCGCCGCGTGCCTATAATCATGCTGATGAATCTGAACCTACGTCGCTTCCGCCCGCTCTTCCTTGCTGCCTTTCTGCTGTCTCTGGCGTGTGCCGTGCCGGCCGCGGCCGGTAGGGGGGAGGAGAAGGCGGCGCGCAAGGCTATTGAGCAGCTGCCGGTCAAATATCAGGAGTGGATCAGCGAAGTTGAAGTCATCATCTCTGACGAAGAGCGCGCCGCCTTCCTGGCGCTCGAGAAGGACTACCAGCGCGACCATTTCATCGAGAAATTCTGGCGCATTCGGGATCCCTACCCGGACACCGCGCGCAACGAGTACAAGCGCCGCTGGCAGAGTCGGGTGGGCGAGGCGCGGGTGCGCTACCCCGACCTCAACGACGATCGGGCGAGAA
>QIHU01000297.1 GCA_003231035.1 Acidobacteriota bacterium | reverse complement strand
AAATCGACGTCCAGGATCTGCGGCGTCAAGACCTCGCCGTAACCCGATTTCTCGTACAACCCGCGCACATGGTCGGCCAACAGGTTGTAGATCATGGCTCCTTTGGGATGAAAGAAGGGCGTCGCGGGGGCACTGGAGTTGAAACTGAAGAGATCCAACTCGGTGCCGAGCCGACGGTGATCGCGCGCCCGAGCCTGCTCCAGCCGTTCGAGGTACTCGGCCAGCCCCTTTTTGCTGGCGAAGGCGGTGCCGTAAATGCGCTGTAGCCGCTCGTTGTTCTCGTCGCCCCGGTAGTAGACGGTGGAGGCTTCGAGGAGCTTGACGGCGCCGATCTGCGACATCCGTTGGGCGTGCGGCCCACGGCAGAGATCGGTGAAACGGCCATGGCGGTAGAGGGTGATCGCCTCGCCCTCGGGAATCGTGGCCAAGCGCTCCAGCTTGATCGTCTCCCCCAACTCGGTGAACAACTCGACCGCCTCCGCGCGGCTCACTTCCAGCCGTTCGATGACGCTGCCCTCGGCGATGATCTGGCGCATCATCGCCTCGATATTCTCAAGATCCTCCGGGGTGAAAGGGCGCTCGAAGCGGAAGTCGTACTGAAATCGACCGGCGTCGATCTCGGTCCCCGGCCAAAGGCGCTGCACCGCGTCGGCAAGAACGTGCTCGGCGCTGTGGCGGACGAAGTCGCCCGCTTCGGGACTTTTCTTGGTGAAGAGGCGAAAACTGCCCCCCGCCGCGAGCGGAGTGCGCAGATCAAGCACCGCGCCGTCCAACTCGGCGCCCACCGAGTCCTTGGCCAAGCGCGGGCCAATCGAGGCCGCGACATCGAGCGCGGTCGAACCCGCTTCCACCTCGCGGACCGATCCATCGGGCAGAATGAGAGTCAACATCTTGGAAGAAGCTGCCGAAGAAGCTGCCATCGGGGGACCTCTTGGAATCGACGGCGAAGAGGTGGTAGGCGCTAGCGGACTCGAACCGCTGACCTCTACCGTGTGAAGGTAGCGCTCTAACCAGCTGAGCTAAGCGCCTGTACTTCTTCGCGGCCCGAGAATCTGTATTCGCCCCTTCATCCAGCGGCTTTCGCCATCCGTCAGAGGAAACTTGATCCGCGGTAAATGGTAGGCCCGAGCGGACTCGAACCGCTGACCTCTACGATGTCAACGTAGCGCTCTAACCAGCTGAGCTACGGGCCTATGTCTGTTCAACGGGCACCCCCGCCGAAGATCCGGAAGGGTAGCAAAGCGGCCCAACCAGGTCAACACTCCATCACCTCATTCCATTACCTCAAGAGGTCACCCTGGCTAACCAGCCCTTCAGATACTCCCCCTCCGGGTGAGTGACGGCCACGGGATGGTCCGCCGAGGCCGCGAGGGGACTCAAGAGTTGCAGGCTGACCTCCGCCTCGATCGCGGCGGCAAAGAGGATCTGACGGAATAGCTTGCTATCCACTGCCGAGCTGCAACTGAAAGTCAGCAGGAGCCCCCCACGGCCTAACCGCCCCAGAGCCAGCCGATTGAGATCCTTGTACGCGCGGGCCGCCTTGTCGCGATCGCGCCGCTTGCGCGCCAGTGGCGGCGGATCGCAGATCAGCAAATCGTAGCGCTCGGTGCGCTGGCGCAGGTCCGAGAAGACGTCGGCCTCGACCCATTCCACCGGCAGTTGCGGGGTGCCGGCGGTGGCGAGAACCTCCTCATTGAGGCGGTAGTGCTCTCGCCCGCGCTCGATCAAACGGGCCGCCGACTCGACGTGCACCACCCGTCGGGCACCCCCACGCAGCGCGTAGAGACCGAAGGCACCGCTGTGGGCAAACAGGTCGAGAACTCGCCGCCCTGACGCTAGCTCCTCGACCCGGCGCCGATTGTCGCGCTGGTCACAGTAGAAACCGGTCTTCTGCCCACCCTTAATCTCCGCCGAGAAGCGCAAGCCATTCTCTAAGAACGGGCTTTCCAGGACCTCGGAGGCCGGCGGAGGGTCGGGTCGAATCACCTCGTCTACTTCGCTCAACCTCTCCGCGCGGCGACCAGCGGAGCTATTCTTCTGAACGATCGTGGCGCGCGGGAACAACTCGCCCAGAGCCGCATACGCAAACTCGCGAACGGCTTCCAAGCCGCCGCAGGTGATCTGGCTGACCAGAACCTCGCCGAAGCGATCCACCGTCCATCCGGGCAGACCATCTCCTTCCGCGTTGAGAACCCGGTAACCGGTGGTGGCCTCGGGCAGCAGGTCGTCGCGCAGCTCCATGGCCTGACCGAGACGGTCGGCAAAGAAGCTCTTGCCGAGTTGGCTCGTCGCCCCTTCGCCGAAGCGGAGCATCCGTACCGGAATCCTCGACTCCGCGCTGTACAAGCCCACTCCGAGGAGGCGGCCATCCGCCGCCAGGACCCGTGCGACCGGTGAAGGCTCCCCCTCAAGGCGCGCCACCGCCCCCGAGAAGATCCACGGATGGCGGCCGAGGAGCGCACGCTCTCTACCCCGCTTAAGAACCACCGTAAAACTCACGCCGCCTCCGCTCAAGCCCCGTCAGGGAGCCTCGTAGACCTCGGTCTGTGGATAAAAACCGTACCAACCAAACCAGAAGGCGCTGTGGCCCGGTAGCCGCTCCAAGGGCTCAATCCCCGCGCTCACCAGCGCTTCCTCGGTGACCCGCCAGAGCCGGTCAGAATCGTCCAGCAACTCGGTATCGCTCTCTCCACGGCGGAAGGTCAGGCCGCCGCTCCCGTAGGCGCGCACCGCGCCGGTGCTCCGATCGGCCAGCAGGACCAACCGCGCCTCTCCCAGTTGGTCGTTGACCACTCCCTGCTCCAGGAGGATTTCGATTGGATAGGCTTTGGCCGCCCCCTCGATATTCAAGGCATAAATCTCGGTATCGCGGCCGAGCCGATCGCTCTTCTGCCAGACGGGAAAAGCAACACCTCGGCGCATTCGATCAGCGGCTCCCGAAGTGTAGTCAAACCGCCAGCGTGCCGCCAACCGGTTATCGGGGACCATCACCGTCGTATCGGGATGGCGCTCGACCCACCCGCTCCAGGTAGTTATCGTATTGGGAAGGACCGGGAGCTTCAGCGAAGTCAAGGCCAAACGACCGACCACTGGCTCGCCGGTCAAGTTCGACCACAGGGTGTAGCTCTGGCGGTCATACATCAGCTTGTTGCTGCGGTAGAGGAGGCCAGATGTGCCGAAGGTGTAGGCCTTCCCGTTTGGCGTCTTGGTGGCATAGGCAATGCCGCTGCCACAGAGCGTACAAAAGCTTAGGGTCACCGGCTCACCGCCGATTACATCGTTCAACATCTCGTGCCACGACAAGACCCGCACGGGATACGCGCGATGCTGCCCTCCCACCGTCACCCCAAAGACCCTCTCTTTGGCGCGCATGAACTTCGCTTCGCTCGCCGGAACGTGCCGCGGATTATCCAGCGAGGGGATACCGTCGAGCCGGACCCCACCAGACAGAATCTCCTCCAACCGAATTCGATATGGCGCCCCACTATAGAAAATCTTTCGAAACTGAGGATCGAGCCGTGAAAAGATCTCTCCCTTCCACTCCAAGTAGCCCGCCCGTGGCTGAATATCCGTTCGCGACCCCACATACTCCACCCAGCCGTGATAACTGTTCCCGATTTTCTCGCCGCTCAGCCCTTCCAAAGTTGCAATGACCTCGGTACGCAGGTGGCGCGGAGTAAAGAAGAGCGCATCGACCATGGCGGGAAGCACGGACAAATCCTTCTTCTCCAGCAGCTTCCTGCTCGCCGAGCGCCGCACTTTCTTTTTCTCTGAGGAGAGATTGCGTACCAGTTCGTAGCCTTCCCCTCCACTCGCCAGCGGCACGGAAAACGACACCGAGCCCAGCGCAACTATGATCAATACCAGCCACAACAATAGTCTTCTCATACGTACTACTCCCCCAGCTCAGCGGCACGCTCTCGCAATAGTGCCGCTAGTTTTAGTGCCTCCAGATGGGTCGCGTCCAACTTCAAAGCTCTCCCAACGTGATGACGGGCGGTGTCAATCTCGCCCAGCGCCAGATAAACCTTGACCAAGCCCACGTGAACCTCAGGTATCTCGCTATCGCGTCTAAATGCTTTCTTCATCGATTCCAGAGCGCGATCGAGGTCTCCCGACGCCAGAGCCAACTCCCCTTGATAGATAAAGAAGAAGGGATTGGTATGGCGCAAACCTCCAAGCCTAGAAAGGACCTCCGTGGCGGATTCATTGCGTCCGGTTTGCTGATATGCCCTCACCATGTTGCTCAAGATTGCTACGTTCTGTGGATCGATCTCCAAACCCTCTCGATAGACATCCAACGCCTCCTCAATCCTCCCCAAGCGGGCCAGTGTCACGCCGAGATTGTTCAACGCTTTGTCGAATTCCGGGGCAATCTTCGTCGCTACCTTTACGAAAGTCAGTGCCGAATCGGTATCTCCGGCAATCAGAGCCTCCGCGGCCAGGTTGTTATAAAAATGGGCTGCCGCCGTCACATCGTCGATAGGGTTGAACTCTTTATAAGCCTTGGGACGATAGGGAAGAAAATCGAATGTTTGCAGTTTCCCGTCAACCCTCATCCCGGCTACGATGTGCCCCTGACTCACCACCATTCCATTGCGATAGTTCCAACGGTTGTGATCGGTCACCTCCACGTAAAACGGGTTCAACCGCAGCTCACGAGCCACACCGACGAACAGGTTGACAAACGAAAGACAGTTCCCTCGCCTCCCGTAGTAAGTATCGTTGGCATTGAAGGTCGGAGACAACGAGTACTGTAGTCCGATCTGATCGAAAATGAACTCCTGAATTTGCTCGGTGCGCCTCTCTTCGTCTTGAGCTGGCCGAATGGATTCTTCGACCATGGCGCGAATCTCCTCGCTCAGCTCGAAGGGAATCTCCACTCCTTCGACCTGGTCCTCATCCAGCCGCTTCTCATAGATATCGCGCAAAAAATCACTGGAATCGAAGGGCTCGAAGGGTTCGATTTGGGAACAACCCGCGCTCATCATGACCACCGCGAGGGCCGCCATCACAAAAATGCGCTGGCGTTGGGACAGTGTCAACATTGGCGTAATCCTCCGGGAGTCAGTTCGGTTCTCACTACGCAAGACAAAGCCTTGCAGATTCATTTCTTGTCTTCCAAGTTCTCACTCTCAAACCAAGTCCTTCACCGGTTCCGCCGCTCGGCGACCGCGGGCGCCAGACGCACTTCCACGGTGCGATCGTCAATCACCTGTCCGGCCTCGTCACGCTCTCCGCTCAGCTCGTAACCACGCGCCCGGGGTGCTGTCGACAGGTGAAACGCGGCTAGCAGCAGTAGTGCGACGATCAGCAGGGGGCGCCCCTGCTTGCCCACCAGAGAGGCGAGTCCAGAGAGGGCCAAGACGGAGAAGAACGGCGCCACGATCAGCATACTCCTCAAATAGGGAAAGAAGACCGCATTGATGGCCAATCGGTAGAGCACCAAGAGGGTTCCAACGACGAGGAATGCACGCTGATCGCGCAGCCTCCAACCACCGAGTAGGGCGAGCGGAATCAGTACCCAACCCAGCCCTCTCGACGAGGCTAGGGCGGTGTCGACCGGGCGCCTAACCCAGCGTGGCTGGTGCGGCAGGTCGCGCCAGCTCCAGCCATAACTAGCCACCCCTGCCGAGACCGCCAGCTTGCGGCCCAGTCGGCGGATGAATCGGCTCGGGTCGCTACGGATCGTCTCGAACCCTAAGCGGTAGCCATGGGCAAGGTAGCGTTGATGTGGCGGGTAGGTCGGATCCAGCTGAGCCATGCCGCCGGGGGCGGGGGGCAGGCTCTGGCGCGAAAAATGGATATCAGCCTCTCGCTGGGCCAAGGCAAAGTTCAGTGGCCCGTAGAAGGAGATGGGAACCCAGGTCGGCAAGGGGTCCTCCATCTGGCTGGCGTTGGCGCGGTTGTAGTCTTGCAGCCGCCCGCGCGCCACCAAGATGTAGGGGAGTAGAAGGAGAGCCAAACCCGCCACCGCGACACCCACAAATCGCCGCCGCTGGACCCGCGAGGGCAACCCACTCAGCCAGCGGTCGGGCAGAATCACCAGGAGCACGCCAAGGCCGAAGACGAAGGGCAAGTGCTCCGCGCGGGTGAGCGCGGCGAGCCCTTGCAACACCCCCACCCAGAAAGGACGTCGCCAACCGATCCACAGAGTCAACAGGAGGAGCAAGCGATACGGAAGCTCACTGTTCACCGACGCCGACAACAGCAGCTCGCCAAATCCCAGGGGCAGCAGGGCCATGATCCAAAAACAATGTCGGACTCGGCGGCGCAGCAGCAAGAAGAGGACCGCCAGACCGGTAGCGCTGATCACCGCCATCAACAGCTTGGCCACCATACTCACTTGCGAGTCTGGCAACCACCACCACAGCGGTACCGTCAGCCAAGCGGTGAGGGGAGGGTGAAACGGCAGCCCCTCGTTGAACATCAAGCCCGTGGCAAGGTGGCGCCCCTGGGCGAGGAACTGCAAGCTATCGCCGAAGAATAGATAGCTGACCGGCATTGCACGCCCAGGGCTACCCAAAAGAAAGGTGCCATGAACCACCAGACTCCACAGCGCAAGCAGGAGGGCCTGGCGAGGCGGGGCAAGGTTGGTAAGGGCAGCGCTCGAGCGGCTCAGAAGACTAGATTTGCCCACTCTTATCGCCCGCGGAGCCCTCCTGAACGGCTCAGTTCAAGACGCTAAAAGAGGTCGTGTTGGCAAGCTTGTCCGCCGAGCCATCGACCAGACCACCCACGACACTGAGCTCGAGCGTGTAGTCGCCAGTGCTCAAACCGCGAGGCCGAAAACTCACCAAGAGTTTGTCCAAGCCCGCGATTCCGGTCACGGTGCGCTCGACTAGCGCCACCTTGCCGCCTTCCACCACCTCTCCCATGTGGTCGAGAACCCGGCTGGTGATCTCGATCTCGCCCCCTTCGAGGTTGTAAGCAACCAAACAAACTTCCGCTTTGTCGCGCTGCCGTAGGACTGGGCGGGCGGCCGGAATGTAGGGCTCGCCGTTCACCGTGAAGGGATAGACGACCGAGCCTCTACCGCGGTCCTCACTCTCCCGCACCAAGACCCAGCGACCCGGATCTTCCAAGAAGAAGGGCGGCAACACCTGCGGATCTTGATCGGAGTAGCGCGGCACTTCCAAGGAAACGGTCTTGACTCCCGTGCGCCCGGTCTCGGCGTTGCGCACGAGAACCCGAACGAGGTACTCCCCCGGCCCAAGGTTGAGGTGGCCGTAGTATTTGAGGCCACCCTCTCTCATCGCATCTTTCGCCTTGGAGTTGCGCAGATCCAGGCCAATGACCTGCGAGAAGAAATCGCGCATCTCACCCTTGGCATCCGAAACATAGGCGTAAATCTCGACATTCATCAGCTCACGCCGATGGCCGTTCAGGAGGTCGCTCCCGTTCGCTTCCAGGATCACCGGAACGTAGGAAGAGGTCTCCGAAGCACGGAAGGGAACGACGAGAACATCCAGGCCAACATCGTCGCGGGCACTCGCACTGGCAATGGCATCGGCGGCCAACAAGGAGCGTTCCAGCGGATGCAGTTCGCTAAACGGTCTTGGCGCGTAGTAGCCATCGCGGTGCGACACACGGCTCGGCTTGTGCCCATTGACCTTGATCTTCAACCGGCGATACTCACCGTCTCGCTCCAGCCTCTCAGGCTGAAACGAAAGCAGGTAGGTCACAGCGGTACTGTGCATCACCCTGCTGAGTTGACTCCCTAGGTCATTGGCATCCTTGAACAGGTTGCCACCAGTCTCGTTGGCGATATAGAACAGACCTTCCTGCCCTCGGTTGTCGCGCCCCCGAATGTCAGCACCGGCCCGCAACCCTCCGATATCCACCGACTGGATCACGCAGTCCGAGCGACGGAATTCCCGCAACATCTTGTTGATATCGCCCTGCAACTCCGTGCTGCCGTAGGTCTCTTGGGTGTCCACCAAGAAGGACTGACCTTGCGCCACGCGCAGAACATCGTCCTGCGCTTGGAGGTTCTCGCCGTCGGGCTGGCGACCGAGCAGAATCTTACTGTCGAAACCTTCCGAGAAATAGATTACCTGCTTGCGACCCTGAACACTGTTGAGAGATCTGGCCAGACTTGCCATCGACTTGGACCAGTCGCTAATCCGACTCTTGGCGAAGCTGTTCTGCTCGCGATCGAAGAGGCGGGCCAGAACTCGCTGCTGCTCAGTGAGAGCGTCCCCTCCCGCCCTCTTCGCGATTCCTCCACGAGTCTCCACTTGCGAGGTGCGACTCGACTCAGGCACAACATTATCTGGAACTTGGTACAAGAAGCGCAGAGGATC
This sequence comes from Acidobacteriota bacterium, assembly GCA_003231035.1. GTDB lineage: Bacteria > Acidobacteriota > Thermoanaerobaculia > Multivoradales > SZUA-115 > SZUA-115. Next base: position 4,086 of record QIHU01000297.1, on the reverse strand, counting down.
GCCGGAATAGCGGTCCCTCGGTCCGCGCGCACCCAAGGTATCGATAGCGCGCGCGAGTTGCGCCCGGTCCGGGGTGAAGGTCACCAGAAGGCGGGGGCCCGTCTCGAGCGAGAAGGTCGCCACGGCGACGAGGTCGGTAGGATGCAAATTCTCCAAAACGAACCGCTTCGCCGCCTCGCGGGCGCGAATCACGGAGACAGGCTGTGAAAACGAGAGATCGAACAAGAAGAAAAACCGTCTCCGCGCCGCCGGCGGCAGAGCCTCGCTGGCTCTTCGCACCTCGTGGTCGGCGGGTATTTCGACCTCGAAATCGATCACCTCAAGACTCAGAACATCCCGCTTCTTGCCACCATCGAAGATGGTGAAGTCCTCCACGGTCAAACCACGGACCGGATCTCCCTTTTTGGTGACGACCGAAACCGGCACCTCGACGACCGTCACCTCCGTCGAATCCCCAAACGACTGTTCCTGAGTAGCAGCCGGAGTACTCAGGAGGGTTCCCAGCGAAGCTAGCGCGACCGCGGCGAGTCCGCGCCGAACATCATGGAGACGAATTCGAGGCAAAGATTCAATCATCGTGACCTCCGAGACACCAGCAATGTGAGCGGCAAGACCGATTCATAAACCTACCATACAGCAAGGACCATGCCCTTCAAGGCCGGCCGCCGTGCAGCCTTGAACCCGCTAGAAACCAGCGTTCCCATCGAAGCGCACTCGCCCCGCCTGCCCGCCGCTTCAGTTTTTTGGAGCCACGGATCCAACAAACCGTATTTTTACCTCTCAAAGCTCCTCATGGCACCACCACATAGAGCGCGCAAGTTAAACATTCGCAACGAGTTAGCGGTAATCTCCAGCCGCGCAGGAGGTCCGTCGCCAAATGGCACCCCCCTTGCTTGACTACGAGGGCACCGATGACTAAAATCAGCACCGAAACGCGACAGCTCCACGGCCAATGCATGGCCCGACGTCAAGCCAACGCTGGCTCATGGCGCGGAGCTCTCCGCACGCGGCTGAACATCGGTCGCAATTTTGATTTCGTATCTGATTCCGCATTCCAGACGTTAAGTCAGGCAAACGTCCTTCTCCCTTCCACGGGAGAGGGGAACTCTGTAACTCTCTGAAAAAGGAGGTTGAAGCGCAATGAGCGACAACTTCAACTGGCGACGTACCGTCGCGGTTGCCGCTGCTCTGTTGCTCGTCACTGCCGGTATGGCAATGGCACAACAGACTTCGGGTAACATTTTTTGCACCGTCGTAGACGAACAAGAAGCAGCCCTGCCGGGCGTCACCGTGACCTTGACCGGTCAGGGTGCACCCAGGGTCAACGTAACCAATGCCCAAGGGCAGGTCCGTTTTCTCGGACTCGCACCGGGTGGCGGCTATCAACTCACCGCGGAACTCGAAGGCTTCTCGACCATCGAGTACCCGAACATCGCAGTCGGCGTTGGTAAGAACGCTTCCATTCAACTCCAGGTCAGCGCCGCTGTCGAGGAGACCATTACGGTCACCTCCGAGAGCCCGCTGCTGGATGAGCGCAAGGTCAGCACCGGTACGACGATCACTTCCGTCGAGCTGGAGAAGATCCCCACCGCTCGTGACCCGTGGGTCATCCTGCAGTCCGTCCCCGGCGTCCTCGTTGACCGTGTCAACGTTGGCGGCAACGAGAGCGGCCAGCAGTCCAACTTCGTCGGCAACGGCTCCGGCCGTGCCTCCGCTAGCTGGTCCGTCGACGGTGTAACCATCACCGACCCGGCCGCTCGTGGCGCTTCGCCGACCTACTACAACTTCGACGCGTTCGAGGAGATGGCGATCTCGACCGGCGGTAGCGATATTAGCGCTCTGACCGGTGGTGTGCAGCTCAACCTCGTAACCAAGCGTGGCACCAACTCGTGGAAGGTCTCCGGTCGTTACCTGGTGACCGACGAGTCCTGGCAGTCCTCCTCGGACATCAGCGGCCAACTGGCCCCGGCTGGCCCGTGGAACGGCGGCAACGCCCAGGCGCCTTTCCAGACCGATTCCACGGAAGCGGTGGACGACTACGGCATCGACTTCGGTGGCCCGGTGGTCAAGGATCGCCTGTGGATCTGGGGTACCTACGGTATCCAAGACATCAAGGCCTTCAAGATCGGCAACCCGCCGGTACCGGATGACACCGAACTAGAGAGCTATGCCGCCAAGTTGAATGCTCAGCTGAGCAGCAACAACTCCGGTATTCTCTTCTACCACTACGGTGACAAAGTGAAGAACGGCCGTGGCGCGGGCAGAACTCGTCCCCGTTTGACGACCTGGAACCAGGTCGGACCGACCGACATCTACAAGCTCGAAGACACCCATATCTTCAACAGCAACCTGTACATCACCGGTCTCGCCTCCTACGTGGGCGGCGGCTTCTCCTTGACCCCGATCGGTGGCCTGGGATCCGATCCCAGCCAGAACATCGTCTGGGATCAGGGCGGCATCTGGCGTAACAACTTCTTTGGCTACTCGACCGTTCGCCCGCAGGAGCAGGCGAAGGTTGACGGCAGCTACTTCTTCAACACCGGCGACACCAACCACGAACTGAAGTTCGGCGTTGGCTACCGCAACAGTCAAGTCCAGTCGCAGACCACCTATCCCGGACAGGGCTTGGTCGGTCTGGCCCGCTTCGGCGCGGGCTTCGGCCCCAGCGGCACCGATTTCCTCGGCGTCGCTTATCACGATGTGTTCCGTTCCGATGAGTTCGACTCCTGGAACATCCTGTTGCAGGACACCATCACTTGGGGCAACGCGACGGTCAACGTTGGCGTCCGCTATGACCTCCAAGACCCGACCAACCTCGATGCTCCGCAGCCGGCGGCCCGGCTAGCTAACATCCCGGCCTTCACCAAGCCCGGCGGCGACCCCGGTTTCGAGTGGACCTCGTTCAGCCCGCGCGTAGGTATCACCTACGCTCTTGGCGAGGATCGCGCGACCTTGCTGCGTGCCAGCTATGCCCGCTTCGCGGACCAGATGGGAACCGGTTTCTTCTCCGGCCTCGGTGTCGCCGTCCAGCAGTTCCAGTACTTCTACTGGCGCGATGACAATGGCGACAACCAGATTGACCAAGGTACCATCACCTTGGGTCCGATCATCGGCGACCGCTCCCAGATCGCGAACAGGGTTGACCCGGGTCTCGACCCGGCGCAGACTGACGAGATCGTCTTGGCCATTGAGCACGCGCTCCTGCCTGAGTTCGTCATCGGCGCGCAGCTCACCGTGCGTAACAACTCCAATGGGGTGATCAGCGACAGGCTGGTTTCCGAAGGCGGCGTGGTTCGCCCGGTCACCCGTGCCGACTACACGCAGGTCGGTACCGTCAGGGGTTCTATCCCCGACGGCAGCGCCTTCTCTGAGCCCGTCTTCGCACTGCGTTCCGGCGTTAGCCTGGATCCGGCCCGTGGCAGTTTCACTCGCAACAGTGATCTCGAGCAAGACTACCTAGGCCTCAACCTCACCTTCAACAAGCGGCTGTCCAACCGGTGGCTCCTCCGCGGTTTCGTCAACTTTGCTGACTGGACCTACGAGAACCGTAATGCTGCCGACCTCCAAGATCCGACCCGTGGGATCGGTACCACCAACGGTGACCAGGTTCTCGTTCGCAGCGCCGGTTCCGGCTCGAAGGGCGAAGTCTGGATCTCCAGCCAGTGGTCCGCGAACGTCTCTGGTATGTACCAGGTCGCGCCGGATCGCCCGTGGGGCTTCAACGTCTCCGCGGACGTTAACCTGCGTGAAGGCTTCGCGATTCCGTACCGGACATCGATCAGCAGCCGCTCAGGTTTCACCGGAGACAGTATTGGCCGCGCCCCCTTGGTGTCGGCTACGACCGACTCCTTCCGCAACGACGACGTCATCATGATCAACACCCGGATCGAGAAGGAATTCACCTTCTCCGACTTCGGCCTGACGATCGGAATCGACGGCTTCAACATCTTCAACAACAACGACACGCTGCAGACCGATGGCGTCCTGTCGTCCAGTTACTTTGACAATGCTGGCGTCCAAGTTGGTGGTTTCACCAACACGAACGCCAACTTCGTGAACGAGACGATCAGCCCGCGGATCTTCCGC
>QIHU01000398.1 GCA_003231035.1 Acidobacteriota bacterium | reverse complement strand
TCGCGAAAGGCAGGTTGGTCGCGGGTCATCGAGTGGCCGCCCATGATTGCCGCCACATCCGCGTGCTCGCGCAGCAGGTCTTCCAGAGCGTTGTCGATCGAGTGGTCGTGAAGCCGTTGCGCCAGGGTTTCCAAGATCGAGGAGGGTTTGTGCTCGCGGTGGTGACTGAAGTGGCGGTAGATCAGACTGTCGCGGGTATCCGCCCGAAAACTACCGCTGACGCCGGGCTGGAAACCGTCCATCAACTCGTCGAGGGTGTAGAGGTGCGACCGGTAGGGATCGTAGGGTAGGTCCGGCAGCCGGGGGAAGAGGAGTGCGCCGGTTTCCATCAGATGGACCTTCGTCCGATCGTCGAGCTGACAACCCAAGAAGAGCGCCCCGGCGGCGGAAATCGCCTGCAAGTCGTCGGCGAACGGGGCCAGATTCATGCTCTGGCACACGACCCCGTCGAGGGTTGCGTAGCGCCGCAGATGGTCGCGAAGGGTCGCGGGATCGTGGATCTCGATGTGCATGGCCGCCGATGATAGCGCCTCTGGTGTGGCCGCGGGCTAAGATCCGGCATCGGGCTAGAATGGCGCCTCACCTTTTCTTCCTTTGCGCAAACCGTAGTTTGGACCCGAACCGATGATCGACGCCCTCTCCCAACCCAAGAGTCTGCCGCACAGCGACGAATCCGAACGCGCTGTCCTCGCCGCGGTCCTGATCGATTCACGACTGCTCGCCACGGTCGCCGGTCGCTTGGTCTCGGAGGACTTCTACTTCGAGCGTCATCAGCTCCTCTACCAAGCGATGGTCGACCTGCAAAACGAGCAGGTGGACATCGATCTGCGCACCCTCCAGGCGAGACTCGAACAACAGGCCAACCTCGACTCGGTCGGTGGGCTGGCCTACCTCGCTGGCCTCGATGTCGACCTGCCCGACCTCGGCAACATCGAGTCCTACGCCGACATCGTCAAGGAGCGCTCGGTTCGGCGGCGGCTGATCCAAGCTTCGGGGAAGATCATCCGCGACTGCCTCGATGGCGGCCTCGAAGCCAACGAGGCTCTCGGCCGTGCGGAACAGGCGATCCTCGGGCTGGGCGAAGAGTCGATCCGCAAGGGATTCACCGCCCTGGCGAAGATCTTCGAAGAGACCCTGGCCGAACTCGAAGAACGGCCCGGATCGGGCTTGATCGGTCTACCCACCGGCTTCATCGACTTCGACCGCAAGACTCAAGGGCTGAACAAGGGCAACCTGATTATCATCGCCGGCCGTCCCGGCATGGGCAAAACCAGCTTCGCGCTCAATGTCGCCCAACACGTCGCCATCAAGGAAAAGAGCTGCGTCGGTATCTTCTCGCTGGAGATGAGCGAGAAAGAACTCGCCTTGCGGGTGCTGTGCTCCGAAGCCAACATCCCTTTCGGCAAAGTGCGCGCCGGCCACTTGTCGAGCAACGAGTGGGGGACGGTTCTCAAGACGGTGCGCGAGATTAGCGGCGCTTCCCTCTACATCGACGACTCGCCCAACCCCACGCTGCTAGAAATTTCATCCAAAGCCCGGCGGCTGAAGGCCGAGAAGGGGCTAGACCTGCTCATCCTCGACTACTTGCAGCTGATGCAAGCAGGGGGCAAGTACGAGAACCGCAACCTGGAGATCGCCGCCATTAGCCGTGGTCTCAAACAGCTTTCCAAGGAACTCGACATTCCGGTGATCGCCCTGTCGCAGCTCTCCCGCCAGCCCGAGAGGCGCAGCGGCGACCATCGCCCACAACTGGCCGACCTGCGCGAATCAGGGGCCATCGAGCAAGATGCCGATCTGGTGGCATTCATCTACCGCGACGAGCTCTACAACAAGGACGACCCCGAGAACCAAGGGCTCGCGGAGTTGATCATCGCCAAGCATCGCGCCGGAGAGACCGGCACGGTCAACCTCGTCTTCCTGGGCGAGATCACGACTTTCAAAACTCTCGGCAACCACCCCGCGGCGCCCACCGGACCCGTCTTCTAGTGTTCAGCAGGGTCTAGTGGCCTACCTGCTGGGCAAGTCTGGATGATCTTCTGGAAGGGGACCGCTAGGCGGTGGGGTGCGCTCGAGCGATGAAGATTTCAAGTATCTGATCGGCGCCGCTCGCAGTTTCTGATGGTGAGCTCAGTCGAGAATCGGCTCCCGGCCGGTGATGCGCTGGAAGGCCTCCTTGTACCGGGAGAGGGTGCCTTCCACCACCTCCTTTGGGAGCCTGGGCGGCGGCGAGTTCTTGTCCCAGTCGGTGGTGTCGAGCCAGTTGCGGACGAACTGCTTGTCGAACGAGATCGGCTCAGTGCCGGGAGTCCATCCAACCCGATCCCAGTAGCGCGACGAGTCCGGGGTGAGCACCTCGTCGATCAACATCAGCTGGCCCTCTTCGCGGCTCCCTCCAACTTCGTAGCCGAATTCGAACTTGGTGTCCGCCAGGATCATGCCGCGCTCGGCGGCAAAGTCGGCGCCGTGGCTGTAGAGCTCGAGGGTCAGCGAACGCAGCGTCTCAGCCAGCTCGTCGCCGGTGCCTTGAACCATCACCTCGAAGGAGACATTCTCGTCATGGCCCTCTTCCGCCTTGGTGGCGGGTGTGAAGATCGGTTCCGGCAACTTGCTGGCCCTCAGAAGCCCTTGCGGCAGCGGTAGGGCACACACCGACTGGCTCGCCATGTACTCGCGGTAACCGCTGCCCGCCAGGTAGCCTCGCGCCACGCACTCGAACGGAACGACCCGCGCCTTGCGCACCAGGACCGATCGTCCCACCAACTGTTCCCGGTGGGGCGCCAACTCCGCGGGGAAATCGTCCACCTCGGTGGCTAGAAGGTGATGCGCGACGATCCCGGCTACTTTCTCGAACCAGAAGTTCGATAGCTGGTTGAGAATCTTGCCCTTTCCCGGGATCCCTGGCGAGAGAACCCAGTCGTAGGCGGAGAGTCGATCGGTGGCGACGATCAACAGCGTTTCGCCCAGGTCGTAGACATCCCGCACTTTGCCCCGCTTGGGAGCCGGCAAACCGGGCAGGTCGGTCGTCGTCACACACTGTCCATCGGCTCGTTGCGCCATCGTCTTATCCCCCTTGGATCGCTCAGTTTTACCACCGCGCCCAGGCTCTTCTCTTGGCGGCAGCGCAGCCTCTCATTGCTTGGCGCTGAGCGCAAGGCGCTCGATCTATGGATTCTCGTTGCGATGGGGCAGCTCGTCGATCGCGTCGACCAATCGTCGCCGCCGCAACGGCCTTAGACTCTGGGTGCCGAGGCTGCCTGCGTCGAGCAATTCGTAGACCGTCAAGTCGTCGAGCCCTTTGAGCCTAGCGACACCCATCTTGCGAATTCCCACCAACAGCGGCCGCTTTCCGTCGTCGATGGGCACCAGCACGTAGGGAAGCTCTCTCATCCGCGTTCGATAGAGGAGACGGCTTCCAAGCGCGTCGCTCAATTGCTTCACCAAGTCGGAAGTCGCCACGATCCCCTCGTTGGTGAGCGCTCCATTGGCGCTCAGGAAAGCGGAGAAGGACGACGGCGCCCCGTCCGGAATGTTGTCGCTCCCCTCCTCGCTCAAAGGCTGACCGCCTGGGGAATACGGGTGCTGCCCCTGCTCTCCCACCAGCGGTGCGAAAAAGCGGTGCACGGTTTCCGCCGGATAGCCACGGCTGATCATCAGGCTTTGAATCGCCTCCAGCCTCTCCTCCGTCTTGCCGCTGGTCAAGCGCGACAACTCGACCACGCCGTGACCAAAGAAGTCGTACCTCGGCAGGTCGGATTCTCCCGGAATGTGAATCGGCATCAGTCGGTAGTGGCTCGAATTGAGCCCCATCCGCATGCCGCAATCGAAGGGAAGCCCCTGCTTGAGAAACGAGATGTAGGTCCGTTGCAGGCCAATCGCGCAGGCGACGAGGAGCAGCGGATGGCGGCTCGTGTAGAAGGCGCCATCGCCGAGGAATTTCTCTAGTTTGAGCTTGTACCGGCGGGCCAGCAGGTTCACCTGGCGTTGAAAGCGAAACATCATCCGATAGCCGTGCTCCTGGGCGTCACTGCCGGTACGGCGCAGCTGCGAGACGACCCGCGAAAAATCGGTGACGTCATAGATAAGTCCGTGCCGGTGCACCACGGGGTCGATCACCCACGGAGAGGCGAAGTCGAGCGGACGGGTGGAGGAGGAGAGCACGATTTCACGCTGACCTTCGAGTGGCCGATCCCCCGGACCCGGACGGTAGACCTGTCGCTCACCCTCGAGCGACACCGGCAAGATTCTGCGCCGTAGCGCGCGCAAGATCTCGAACCTCTTCAATTGATCCAGGAGCTCTTCCCATTGGTCGATCTGCGGCGAGGAGAGCAGACTGAGCGGGTCGTAGTCCGCGCGGCTGGCAAGATAGCGCACGTAGCCGCGATGAAAGAGCGCCGATCGCGGGTCGTGCCCCTCCTCAAGATCCAGCACATTGAGCGTCAAGACGGCCAACTCGGGCTCGGTCAGGAGCAGTTCTCGGTGCCACTCGTGGAGGTTCTGGAACCGTTGCAGAAACTCGCTGGCCTCGATCTCGAGGTAGCCGCTCAAGTAGGCGGTGAGTTCACGAAGATCAGAGCTAATGTGATCCTCAGTGAAGATCAGCACGTTCTCCACTAGCTGGCGAAGCAGAGTGTTGGAAAAATCCTCCGCCGCTTCGTGGTCGTTCGAACTCAGGCTGCGCAGGGTTTCTTGGCTGGCGGCTTGCGCTCGATCGAGAAATTTGTCGAAAAGGCGATACTTGATTCTCCGCCCTTCCGCCCTGCCCACCTCAAGATCCAGCCGCACCACTCGACGTGGCGTCTCCTTGAGCAGGCGGGCAACATCGAGCGAGTGGGCTAGCCAAAAGATCGAAGGGTAGCGCCGGCCGTAACTGGAGAGGGTCGCGTTCTCCACCGCGCGGCGCAGCAGCCGTCGGTAGCTCTGCCAAGCATCGCCGTGATCCTTGCGCTCGAAGCGCCGCCGCCTCACCACCGCGACTTGCAACTCCTCTTCCGCGAGAATAAACCTCTCCAGAGCCTGGCGAAGATCCTGAGCGCCGGGTGAGTTGAAGACTGGAAAGCCCTCCAGAGGGGTCGCCTCTTCCTCTTCGAGAAAGATCCGCTGGGGAAGCGGCAGCGCTTCCAAACCAGCGCCAAAGAGACGATCGAACTCTCCGCGATCGGGTCGAAGGAAGGTAAATGGACCGGTAAGAAGTCCGCTCAGCGAATTCTCGATCATCGCAAGCTACGAGAGATCCTGATCAGGGCGTAAGACGATTAGCGCAAGAAGGTATAGCATAGCGCTTCTCGTGCTCTGTCACTCATCCGGTTCGCCAAGACCGGCTTGAGGTCGCGCGGCGCCACGACCTTCAAAGAGTTTCGCCCCGCCGGAAGCCAGTTGCGGCACTAAGGAGACATGGTAAGCATGAATGAGATGGCAGACCTGGCGATCACCGCGCCGGCCACGGCGCGCGCGGACCTCCTGCTGTTGGGCGTATTCGAGGGCGAACTTCCCGTTGTCGATGGCCTGCCCGCGGCCTTGGCCGAATCGGCCCAACGACTGGCCGAGCGGCCAGGATGGAAGGCGCGCAAGGGCCGATGCATCGAAACGAGTGTGGGTGAGCAATACTTAGCCATTACTACGGTTGCGCTGCGTGGCCTCGGCAAGCGCGATGAGTTGGACCGCTTCAAGCTGGATCGCTGGCTCAAGTCCGCCATCGATGCCACCCTGGCCTGCGGCCTGGGTCGATTGGCGCTCAGATTACCAGATCATGAAACCACTCAGGGGCTGGAAAGCGCCGAACGGGTCTTGCGTCAACTACGCGCCGCAACCTACCGTTTTCGCTCCTTCCTGGCTGCGGATGAGCCCGAAACTCATCTGAGCTTGATCCAGCTCCTGCCCCCCGGCGATGACCCGCGGGCATGGCGGCAAGCTCTCGGCACGGCGCGCGCGATCACCGACGGGATGGAGTTCTGCCGCACCTTGGGCAACACGCCGGGAAATATCGCGCAACCGGAGTGGATGGAGCAACAGGCGCGCGAGCTGGCCGAACTCACCGGCGCCACACTCACCGTCCTCGACGCCGAGGAGCTTGAGAAGCGTGGCATGAACGGCATGCTGGCGGTGGGCAATGGCTCGAAGTACCCGCCGCGGATCGTCCGCATTGATCTCGGCACCACCGGCCCGAGCGTGGCCCTAGTGGGCAAGGGCATCACCTTCGACACCGGGGGCATCTCGCTCAAGCCCTCCGCCGCCATGGAGGAGATGAAGTTCGACAAATGCGGTGCCACCACGGTGCTCGGCATCGTCCGCGCGGTGGCGGACCTCAAACTGCCCATTCGGCTGCGTGCCTACCTGGCCTTGGCCGAGAACATGCCTGGCGGATCCGCCTACCGGCCTGGCGACATCCTGCGTTGCTACAACGGCAAGTCGGTAGAGATCATCAACACCGACGCCGAAGGGCGCATCGTCCTCGCCGACACCTTGGCCTGGGCGGTCGAAGAGAAGCCAGACTGGCTGCTCGAGTTCTCCACCTTGACCGGCGCCTGTGTGATCGCCCTGGGTCCCTTAGCGGCCGGGATCTTCACCCCCAACGATCAGCTCGCCGACGGCTTGCTGGCCGCCGCTGAACGCAGCGGTGAACGACTCTGGCGTTTGCCCTACTGGCCCGAACACCTAGAACCGATGCGCGGCAACTACGCGGAACTCAAGAACTCCGGCGGCCGCTGGGGCGCCGCCTGCACGGCGGCCGCCTTCCTAGGTCAATTCGTCGACTCCCATGAGCGTTGGGCCCACATCGACATCGCCGGTCCTTGCGCGGCCGACGGCAAGGGCGGCAGCGGTGCGCGCGGCGCCACCGGCTACTCGGTGCCCTTCACCGTCGACTGGTTGCGCACTCTGAACCCCGAATGAAACCCCTCTTGGCGGTGGAAGGGCTGAGGATTCGGTTGCCCGCCCGCGCCGAGATCGCCGACGAAGCGCCCGTGGATGTGGTGCGCGGCGTCTCGTTCGTACTGAGGCCGGGCGAAGCGGTGGCGCTGGTGGGGGAGTCGGGAGCGGGTAAGAGTCTCACTGCCCTAGCCTTGATCGGCCTTCTGCCGCCGGGAATCACCGCGGAGGGGCGGGTGGAGTTGCACGGTGAGAACCTACTCAACGCCTCACCGAAACGGCTCCGGGAGATTCGCGGCCGCTCGATCGCAACCGTCTTCCAAGAGCCGATGACCGCCCTCGACCCCGCCTATTCAATCGGCTTCCAGTTGGCGGAAGTGCTCCGCTGCCACGGCCGAGCGTCCTCGCGTCGCCAGGCCCGGCAGGGCGCCATCCAACTCCTCGAACGCGTCGCCATGCCGAATCCGGCTGGGCGCCTTCACGCCTATCCTCATCAACTCTCGGGAGGCCAACGGCAGCGGGTGGTCCTGGCCATGGCGCTGGCCGGTGAGCCAGAGTTACTGATCGCGGACGAGCCCACCACCGCGCTGGACGTCACCGTCCAAGCCGAGATCCTCGAACTTCTTTCTCGGCTGCGCCGGGAGCTGAATCTCTGCCTCCTGTTGATCACTCATGACCTGGGTGTGGTGGCGCAGGCTTGCGACCGGGCGATGGTGATGTACGCCGGAGAGTTGGTGGAAGTCGCCACCGTCGACCAGCTCTTCGCCGAGCCGGCTCACCCTTACACCGAGGCGCTGCTCACCGCCACTCCGAAGTTGCACAACTCGCCACCCGGTTCTGACCTGGCACCGGAGCCACTAGCGACCATCGCCGGGCAGGTTCCAGAGCCGGACGTGTTGCCCGCGGGCTGTCCGTTTCATCCCCGTTGCGCGGTGGCCATCGAGCCCTGCTCGACCGACTCTCCGAGCTTGCTTTCCTGGACCGATTCCGCCGAGGGGAGCCCGCGGCAGGTGCGCTGTTGGCTCCGCGGCCCCCTGGCGGGCAACGGCGGTGGAGAAGAGAGCAGCCCATGCTGAGGGTTCGATGAAGGCGCTGCTCGAGGCCCGTGGAATCAAGGTCCATTTCCCGACTCCGGGCGGCAGCCTACGGCGCTCAAACGCCGTGGTCCGGGCCGTCGACGGGGTCGATCTTGAAGTGCGGCGCGGTGAGGTGATAGCCCTGGTCGGCGAGTCCGGCTCCGGCAAGACAACCCTGGCCAGAGTTCTGTTGCGTCTGCTCGAACCCACCGCGGGCAGAGTGCTCTTTCAAGGTCAAGATCTCGCCACCCTAGGAAGGCGGGAACTGCGCCGCCAGCGGCGCCACTTCCAGATGATTTTCCAAGACCCTCTCGCGTCGCTCAACCCTCGCCACCGGATCGGCAGGATTCTCGCCGAGCCGCTGCGCGTCCACCGCTTGGCCCAGGGCGGCGAAGTGGCCGACCGGGTCGCCAAACTCCTCGCCATGGTCGAGCTGCCCGCCAACGCCGCGGGGCGGCTGCCGCACCAGTTTTCAGGCGGCCAACGCCAGCGAATCGGCATCGCCAGGGCCCTCGCCACCCAGCCGAAGCTGGTCATCGCCGACGAGCCGGTTTCCGCTCTGGATGTCTCGGTGCGCGGTCAGATTCTCAACCTGCTGACCACGCTCCGCCTAGAACTCGGTCTGGCCATCCTCTTCATCGGCCATGACCTCGCTTTGATCGAGCGCATCGCTGGCCGCGTGGCGGTCATGTACTTGGGCCGTGTCGTCGAGATCGGCGACCGAGCGAGCCTGTTTGCGCACCCCGCCCACCCGTACACCGCGGCCCTGCTCTCCGCCGTCCCGATCCCGGACCCGCGCCAGCAACGGCCCCAGATCCCCCTCTTAGGTGAGCCCGGAAACGCCGCCGCCCCTCCGCCGGGTTGTCCCTTCCACCCCCGCTGCCCGATTGCCCGTGCAAGATGTCAGCAAGATCCGCCGCCCTTGGAAGCCCACGAGCCACGCCAGCCCAGCCACCGTGTAGCTTGCCACTTCCCTGGAGAGGTGGAGCTGGATGCGCTGACACGGTAACCTTTACCCACCGGCAACGTACAACCTGTCGAGGCGACGACTTCGCCTCGTTGAACCTAAAGAGCTGAATGAGGGCCTAGAGCTATGGACCGTATCTTTCGTTGGAGTTTCCCCAGGATCGCGCTGATCGCGCTGCTCTTGAGTGTAACGACCTTTGCCACCATCCCGGTCTCCGCCGAGTCGCCCCTGCGCATCGCTGGAGAGGAGATTCGTTTGACCCTCGACGAGGCGCTCGAGTTGGCGCTGGAAGAGAACCTGTCACTGCGCATCGAACGCTACAACCAACGGACCTTCGACCTCACCGTGGACGGCTCGTACAGCATCTACGACACGCTAGTGCAGGCCACCACCACGATTAGTCAAAACACCCAACCGACAGTCGACGACCTCCAGGGCGCCGCCGTTCTGACCAACGAGCGGCTGTCGCTCAACCTCAGTGCCAGCCAGCTCACTCGCTGGGGCGGCACCCTCTCCGGCTTCTACAACAGCTCCCGCGCGGAGAGCAACAGCCGGTTCAACAACCTAAACCCTAGTTTCGTCATCAACAGTGGCGTTCAGTTCACCCAGCCGCTGCTGCGCAACCTCGGTGAATTGGTCACCCAGCGCAATGTCCTGACCGCTCGCATCCGTAGCGACGCCAACCGCGACTTCTTCGAACAGCAGGTAGCGCTGTTGATTCAGAACGTCGAAGGCTCCTACTGGGAGTTGGTCGAGGCCCGCGACCAGGAGACGGTCGCCCAGGAGAGTTTGGAACTGGCCAAGGAGCTGCACCGGCGCAACGGAATCCAAGTCGATGTCGGCACCATGGCGGCGCTGGAACTGGTGCAGAGCGAAGCGACCGTGGCCAGCCGCCAGGAGAGCATTATTCTCGCTCGCGCCCGGGTGGGCAATGCCGAGGATTCGCTGCGTCAACTGCTCAACATCGACCAAGGTCGGTTGTGGGACATGACGGTGATTCCCGAGACCGATCCCATGACCAATCTGCGCGAAATCGACCTCGACGAAGCGCTGGCCACGGCGATGGACAACCGGGCTGAGCTAGCCCAGCAGCGCCAATCCCTGGAAAGGCTGGGTATCGACCAACGCTTCGCCAAGAACCAACTCAAGCCACGCCTAGACCTCACCGCCGGCTACGGCCTCGCCGGCATCGGCGGCGATCGGCTAGGCCAAGTCCCGGTCCTAGACCCCAACGGCAATCCGATTATCGATCCGGTCACCGGCTTTCCACGGACCACCCGCGAGGTGATCGACAACGGCGGCTACTCCGACGCCTTCGATCAGCTCGACAGTTTTGACTTCGACAACTGGTCGATCAGCCTAACTTTTGGCTACGCCATCCAGAATCGTCAAGCCAAAACCAACCTCGCTCAGGCCGGTATCGCGATCGACATCGCCCAGACTCGGCTGGCGACCGCCGAGCAGCAGGTCAGCACCGAGGTGCGTACCGCCGTGCGCCAGCTGCGCTCGGCGGCACAGCAGATCGAGTCGGCCCGCATCTCTAGCGAGTTGCAACGCAAGAATCTGGACGCCGAGCAAAAGCGCTACGAAAACGGCATGTCCACCAGCTTCCGAATCACCGAGATTCAGGAGCAGCTCACCCAGGCCCGCAGCCGCGAGGTCAGCACCGTCGCCGGCTACCGCCGAGCTTTGGTCGAGTACTTCCGCTCCATCGGAAAGCTGCTCGAAGAATCGAATGTGGTTCTCGAACAGGTGAGTGCTTTGGAAGACTGAACGAAGCTGGTGCGCAGACTTGTCCGGGCTCTACGCACCCCTTCGTTCACAGGAACTATTCAAACTCTGATTCTCTCGAGGGGGGAGATCAACCATGGAAAACTCTAGCTTCGGTCGGCTGATTTCGGTTCTGACCAGCCCTGGCAAGACCTTCGAGTCCATCCGCGAGCGGCCGACTTGGTTGGTGGCCTTTCTCGCCATCTGCCTCGTCTCGGTGGCGGTTGGTTTCATCGCCCATCAACGCACTGACTACCGTGAGTTGATGGAGACGAAAATGACCGAGAGCGGGAACGAGGTCGACGAGGACGTGCTCGACCAAATCGTCTCAGCTCAAGAGAACATCGGTGCCTACTTGATCCCCGTTACGGTGCCCCTATTCATCGGAGGATTCGTTGCTCTGTTGGCTCTCATCTATTGGTTTGGTGGCAAGCTGACGGGAGCTGAGCCGAGTTTCAAGCAGATGTACTCGATGGCCATGTATTCGGGAGCACCCGGAATCGTCGCTGCGCTTCTGCAAGCGATCGTGCTGTTCCCCAAGGAGGTGCTGTCCTATACCCAAACGGCGACGAGAAACTATCTGCCAGCGGCAAACCTCGGTTTTCTCGCTCCCGACGGTGCCTCGACAAAACTTATTTCCCTCCTAGTTGGACTGGACTTTTTCGTCATTTGGGGGACGATCCTGACCTTCATTGGCCTCAAGGTGGTCGGTCGGATGTCTAGTACCGTTGCCTTTGCCATGGCCGCGCTAATTTTCCTGGCTGGTCTTGGCCTGCGGGTCGCATTCGCTTGAGCTTGAAGAGAGGGGAACTATCGTGAAAAAGCTCCTGATTGGAGTTGTGGTCGTCGCCGGCCTCGCAGCCATCGTCTTCTTCAGCATGCGATCCGAGAGCGGCGAATCGGGCGAAGAAGTCGACACCGAAACCGCCGCGCGGCGGTCGATTACCGAGCTGGTCAAGACCAGCGGGCAAGTCGACGCGCGCGTCAAGGTGGACATTTCGTCCCCGCTCATCGCTAAGATCACCAAGATCTACGTCGAAGAAGGCGACGAGATGAAGGCCGGAGACCGCTTCCTAGAGCTCGAAAAGGAGGCATTCGTCGCCACGCGGGACAACTGGAGATCGCAGCTCGCCATCGCCCGTAACGACGTGGAACAGGCCAAGGTGTC
>QIHU01000043.1 GCA_003231035.1 Acidobacteriota bacterium | reverse complement strand
ACGATCTTGCCTGAACGCTCGCCCGCTTCGATCCGCATCTCTGCCTTACCGGTCACCGCCCGCCGCTCTTGGCGCTCGCCTCGCAGCTTCTCGAGGGCTCGAACTCGGCCCTCGTTGCGGGTGCGGCGCGCCTTGATTCCCTGTCGAATCCACCGTTCCTCTTGGGCCAGTTTCTTGTCGAACCGCGCCTCCTGGCTCTTCTCCACCGCTAGCTGGTGCTCCTTGCCTTCGAGGTAGCGCGAGTAGTCGCCCGGCCAATCGGTCAGCTGGCCGCGGTCGAGCTCGAAGATACGACTGGCCAGCCGGCGCAGGAAGGCACGGTCGTGGGTGACAAAAACCAAAGTCCCGGGAAAGGCGAGCAAGAGCTCCTCTAGCCATTCAATGGCGGCGATGTCGAGGTGGTTTGTCGGTTCGTCTAGGAGGAGTAGGTCGGGCTCGCCGACCAAAGCTCGGGCCAGAAGAACTCGCCGCTTGAGGCCACCCGAAAGAGTCTCGAAAGCTCCCGAGGGAGGCAAGTTGAGGCGTGACATTATCCGCTCTACCCGGCGCTCCTGATCCCATCCTTGGGCCGCGTCGATTGCCGCTTGGACCTCTTGCAAACGGCTCAAAGCGCGGGGATCCTCCAGAGTTTGGCTCAGCCGGTGGTACTCGCTAAGGAGTTCGCTGAGCCGCGCAAGGCCGGAGGCGACAATGTCGAAGAGGTCGCCGCTGAGGGCGTGCGGTACCTCCTGAGGCAGGCGGGTGATGCGGGTGGCGGAGGCGGTGACGATTTCGCCGCTGTCCGCCTCGGCCTCCCCGGCGAGGAGCTTGAGCAAGGTCGACTTGCCGCTGCCGTTGCGGCCCACCAGGGCGATGCGCTCCCCGGCCGCGATCTGGCAGCGCACCCCGGCGAGAAGGGGGTCGCCGCCGTAGGACAGGGTCAGGCCGCGAACGGTGAGCACTAGTTGAGGCTGCTGGCGGCTTCTGGGCGTAGGAACTCAGCGGCTTGGTCGATGCGCTGGGCGTAGCGCAGGAGGACGGCGGCGGCGATGGGAACCTGCTTCCTCGCCAAGGACCAATCCTCTTGCTCGATCGCTTCGCGCACGCCGGGAATCGTCTTCACCCCGTAGCCGGTGTAAAAGCCGGGAGCGTAAACGAAGTGGCGATACCAGGGCCGACCGGGCAACCCCTCCTGGCGGGTCAGGGCCCGCTCGCTCGCCGCCAACTGGAGGTTGGCCCGGTTGCGCTGGCTCGTCCCAATACGGCCCTCGGCGACACTCTTGAGCAGCGGCAGATAGCGCTCGGCGCTCGTCGCCAAGCGCTCGGCGGCGGCGTGGAGCGGGGAGAGATCGATCTCGGGCACGCTCCCCTTGCGCCGGGGTGGAACGAAGGCGAGGGTGGGATCCGAGGCGGCTTCGAAGACCCCTTCGTCCAACTTGCGATTGAGCTCCTGGTGCGCCTCGCGGGTGGTGGTGAGCAACTCGTGCAGTTCGTCGACGTAGGTCGAAACCGAGCGGGCGAAGGCGGTGAACTCAAAGGGCAGCACCTCGGCCTGGGCCAAGCGCAGCACGGCGCGGCCCGCCGTTTCGGCCAGGGCCACGCCGTAAGCGAAACCGGGGTCGCCGAAGCGCTGGTAGTGATCGAAAGAGTCGTAGATCGAGTGATAACTGCCGCCGCCGCTCTCGCCGCGGTACCCCAAGTTCAAGCTGGCGATCCCCAGGTGCTGCAAGAATGGCGAGTAGTCGGAGCCGGAGCCCAGGGCGCTGATCGACAAATCGAGACGCTCGCGTGCCGCCTCCCGCTCGGCCGGGGAGCCACGAAGAATGCGCTCCGCCCGCGCCCGTTCGATCACCGGGATCTGCTTCTGAGGATCCTCCACATCGCGCGCCACTTGGTTAATGAACGCTTCCAAACTGTGCGACCCGCCGATTCCGAGAAAGCCGCGTCCGTTGGAGTCGCTATTGATGTAGACGGCCACCTTGGCGCCTAACTCGGTGGCATGGTGTTCGACCCACTCGGTCGAGCCGAGCAAACCCGGCTCCTCGGCGTCCCAGGCGGCGTAGACGATCGTGCGCCGTGGGCGCCAGCCATCCTTGACCAGGCCACCGAGCGCCCGCGCCTCTTCGAGCAGGGCCACCAGCCCGCTGACCGGGTCCCGGGCGCCGAAGGTCCACGCGTCGTGGTGGTTGCCGCGCACGATCCATTCGTCGGGCCGCTGTGCCCCAGGCAGGCGGGCGATCACGTTCTTCGCCGTCACCAGCTTCCAGTCGAAGGTAAGGGCCAAGCGCACCGTGGCCGGCCCTGGACCGAGGTGGTAGGTGATCGGCAAGGCACCGCGCCAATCGGCGGGGGCGACCGGGCCTCCGAGCTGCTCGAGCAACGGTTGGGCGTCGGCGTAAGAGATCGGCAAGACCGGAATCGTGGTCAAGGTCGGTGCCTCTTCGCGGGTTAGCCGCTTAACGCCGGGCTTGGCACCGACGAACGGGGTGAGAGGGTCGCCGGGGAAAAGGGGCATGTCGGCGACCGAACCGCTCTGCGCCCCGTGCGCCGGTCGGTAGGGGCCAGCGGGGTAGGTGTCTCCCTGGCCGTAGCCGTCATCGCGCGGGTCGGAATAGAGAATGCAGCCGATGGCGCCATTCTGTGCCGCCACTTTGGGCTTGATGCCGCGCCAGGAACCCCCGTAGCGGGCGATGACGATCTTGCCCTCCACCTCGACCCCGCGGCGCTCCAGCTGCTCGTAGTCGGCCGGCACGCCGTAGTTGACGTAGACCAGCTCGGCGGTGACGTCGCCGTCGATCGAGTAGGCGTTGTAGGGAGGCAGGCGCTCCTGGGTGACCCTCGAAGTGGAGTCGCCGCCAATTGGCGGCTCGTTCAACTGGGCGGTGAAGGCGACCGGTTTGACCATTTGCAGGGTGCGCGCGATGGGGGTTGGAAAGAGAACCTCGAATTCCTCCACCTCGGTTTCGAAGCCCCAGTAGGCGAACTGTCGGGCGATGAACTCGACATTGCGACTCCCCTGAGTGGACCCCACATGGTGTGGTCGCGCGGTCAGCCTGCCCATCCACCGGCTGAGGTTTGTGGCGTCGAGCTGGCTGGCGAAACGAGCCTCGAGCTGGCGCTGCTGGTGGCTGCTCTGAGCGCTGAAACCCAACAAGTGCTCCGGGGGCGGGTCGCCCTCGGATCCATCGTGCTGGCCGGCCGCCGCGCTGGCCGCGAGGGTGAGCACGCACAAGGCAAACAAGGCGGACTGAGCCCAACGGATTGGGAAGGTCATGGTCATTGGAGCCTCCGGGGATTCGAGAAGGCGGACTCTACCAGGCCCTATTCTTCGGAGTCCCTGAAACCCGGCGGATTCAACTCGCGTAGTTGCTCTCGTGGACGAACGAGAAGCGGATTTCTAGCTGAGAAGGAGAATCGATGCGCTATTTGGGGTTGGTCGGTCTCTGTTGTGTAGGGCTGATGTGTAGTAGCTGCGTGGTGATGGCGGATCAAGACTGTGGCCATGTGGCTTGGCGAGAGGGCAGCGTGGATGGCGCTGGGTTGACCGAGGTGGAGGTCATGGCCCTCGGTGGTTCGCTGACCGTACGGGGGGGTGAGAGCGCCAGCGTGGAAGCTTCGGGAGAGGCTTGTGGCTCAAGTCAGAAGCTAGTCGACGAGATCGAGCTGCGGGTGACGCGCGATGGCACCGTGGCCAAGGTGGAAGTTTGGATGCCGGAGTGGAAGAGCATCGGTCCCTCCACCCGGCGGCTCGATCTTGAGGTCAAGGTACCGAAAGGGGTCGATCTCAAGGTGGACGACGGCAGCGGCTCGCTGGAGATCGCGGGCGTCGGTTCGGTGCGGCTCAAAGACGGTTCTGGCAACGCGCTGATCCAGGATATCAGCGGTGACCTTCAGATCGACGACGGCTCCGGGAACCTGCGGCTGGAGCGCATCTCGGGGACGGTCCGCTTGAACGACGGTTCCGGCGGCATCGTGATGCGCGGCATCGGCGGCGATGTGATCATCGAGGAAGACGGGTCGGGTGGAATCGAGATCGCGGGCGTCGAAGGCAGCGTGCACGTGATGGATGACGGTTCCGGCGGCATCGTGGTGAGCGACGTCACCGGCGATCTCAGGGTCGACGACGACGGCTCCGGCGGAGTCTCCTACGAACGGATTGGCGGCCGAGTGGAAGTCAGCGACGATTAGCAGGCTGCGGAAAAGGCGTTGCGCGCCTTTTCGCACCCTGCCTTGTTTGTTCTCAGGGGGGCTGGGCGCCCCCCTCGCCACAAAAAAACGTGGTTTTTCGCGGCTCACCCCCATCCTCGGCTTCGCCGGCTCGCCCGTCCGGGCTCGCTACAGGGTGCTGAAGAACTTCTTCAGCGCCCTGTAGGACGGTAGGCCGTTTCTCAGCGGCGTTATGATCGGCGGTATGACCTACTTCCCGCCGTCCCTCGCGCTACTCCTGATGACTGCCTGCTCGGGAGGCGAGCCCGCCGCCAAAGTGTTGTCGGACCACGACGCTCACCCTCCTCGGCCCGTCTCGGCCCCGGTGGAACTCGCCGCGCCGCTCGGCGGGCCACTTGAAACAGCGCCGCTCGACGGGCCGACGGTGATCGCCCTGGGCAGCGTGCAAGACGGTGGCTTACCCCACGCGGGCTGCAACTGCGAGCGCTGCGAGCTGGCCCGCCAAGATCCCCGCCAGCGCCGCCTGGTCGCCGCTCTGGGAGTGGTGATTCCGGTGGCTGGAGAAGCTTCCAAGGTCTACCTGATCGACGCCACGCCGGACGTCGAAGAGCAGCTCCACCTGCTGCGGCCCCACCGGCAGGTGGCCGACGGACGGGTCGATCGCACCCCGTTGGACGGCGTCCTGCTGACCCATGCGCACATGGGCCACTATCTTGGATTGGCCCATTTCGGCTTCGAAGTGATGCACGCCTCGGGAGTCACCGGCTACTGCACCCCGAGGATGGCCGCCTTCCTGCGCGCTAACGGCCCTTGGAGCCAGTTGGTGGATAAGGGCGAACTGATCCTGCGTGAGACTTCGCCCGGCGAACCGGTGGATCTCGGAGGCGGGGTCACCTTCACCCCCATCGCGGTACCGCACCGAGACGAATTCTCGGACACCGTTGCCTACCTGCTGAGCGGACCCCGCGGCAGAGTGCTCTACGTGCCCGACACCGACTCCTGGCGCGCCTGGGATCCTCCCTTGCCCGCCCTCCTGGCGGCTCGGAAGATCGATGTCCTAGTGGCTGACGGAACCTTCTACTCGCTCGCTGAACTCCCCGGTCGCGGCGTGGGCTCGATCGGCCACCCCTTGATCACCGAGACGATGGATCTTCTTGGCGAAGAAGTCGCCTCGCAACGACTAGAGGTCTGGTTCACCCACCTCAACCACTCCAACCCGGCCCTCCAAGCCGGATCCGAAGCCCACCGTGAAATTGTGGAACGTGGCTTCGCCGTGCTGCGCCGAGGGCAACGAATTCAGCTTTAGGGTCAAAGGAAAATTATTGATAGAGATAATTTTTCGTGTATTTCTGTCCTGTTTGGCTATGGCTGCTGCACCTCTTTGAGTGGGCGGGGCAGTCTGGCCATGATGGTCGGCCTGGGATCCGCTCACAAGGAGGATCTGATGGTCAAGAAACCACAATTTGTGCTTGCGGTCGCCCTTTTGTTCGCCCTTGCGGTGCTCGCGGCGCCAGCCGCGGCAGGGGTTTCGTCATCCGCTGATAGGTCGGAGTCTGGGTTTGTAAGAGTCATGCAAAACTCTGATTTTATTGGGTTTAAGTGGGTTGGTCGATGGCTCGCTTGGGCCGCTTCCGGTGGCGATGGTGGGGCTGGAATGGATCCCGATGGGACGCCCGCGGACGGGGGTGCCGGCATGGATCCCGATGGTTCCACCGTGGACGGCGGGGCAGGGATGGATCCCGACGGAACCCCGGTCGAAGGCGGGGCGGGGATGGACCCGGACGGCAATAGCTGAGGCCAGTTGAGATCTCGGTGCGGGATCCGCATCGAGATCTTTTTTGTCTGTTTACGTCACAAAATCTCCTTTTCAGGGTACGTTACCGGTAGAGAGATAGATCTTCAAAGGTAATGAAGGCTGAAAGGAGCGAAACATGCCGGATCGCCATCTGGATTGGGGATTGCTTCGTCGCGCAATGCGTGGAGAGATCGGCCCGTGGGAAGTGGTGCGGGTGCTGCTGCGCCATGTGGTTGAAGTTTGCCCACGGTGCCAGCGTCAATGGAGCGAGCAGTCCGATCGATCTCTATCGCTGGGCGCCGAGTTGGCGCGGCTCGAATACTCGGCGGCCTTCTCAGGCGCTCTGGAGTTGCTACCGCGGCGCTGCGTGGACTTGCAGCGCGAGCGTCGAGAAGCGCCAGCTCTGGTGGACGAACTGGCGGGGCCAAAAGAGGAGGCCGAACAGATCCGGCTTCTCGAAAAGGAGCCCCGATTCCAAACCTGGGGCGTCTGCGATCTCCTGATCAACCACAGCCGGCGGGCCGCCTTCGAGGATCCCGCCGTAGCCCAAATCCTGGCCCGCTTGGCGATCGCACTGGTCGACCATCTCGACTCTTGGAAGTACGGCGCTTCCTTCTTGGAAGACGTGCGGGCGCTGGGCTACGCCTACCTCGCCAACGGCTTGCGCATGGCCTCCCATCTACGCCAGGCGCAAAAGGCGACCGATCGGGCTCGGCGCTCCCTAGAGCTGGGGGCGGGAGATCCGCTGGTGATGGCCCAGGTCTTGTCGCTAGAAGCCTCGCTGCGGCGAGACCAGCGACGCTTCGACGAAGCGCAACTCCTCCTGGACGAAGTCATCCTCATCTACCGCGAGACCGGCGAGGCCCACCTCGAAGGCCGAGCCCTGGTCAAGAAAGCCTACGGCCTGCGCGAAGCCTGCGCTTCCCAAGAGGCGATCCCGGTTCTGCGCCGCGCGGTGAAGCTGATCGACCCCCAACGCGACACACGGCTACTGCTCTGCGCCCGCCACAACTTGATCTACACCCTGCTCGACTGTGGGCGCAGCGGCGAAGCCCGCAAGCTGCTCGACCTTTCGCGCGGCGACTACTCGGAGTATCGCGACTTCTGGACCCAACTGCGGTTGCGCTGGGTGGAGGGCAAGCTTGCGGCGGTCGAAGGGCGCTACGCGGAGGCGGAGGCCTTCTTCCTGGGCGTCCGCGAAGGCTTCTTGGAGAACGAAGTGGGCTACGACGCGGCCCTGGTCTCACTCGACCTAGCCTTGCTCTATCTAGCCCACGGCCGCAACGCCGAAGTGATGCAGCTTGCGCGGCAGATGTACCCCATCTTCCACGCCCAAGACGTGCACCGCGAAGCGGTGGCGGCCCTGTTGATCTTTCAGCAAGCGGCCCTGTCGCGGAACTTGACCGCCACCACCGTGGAAGGCATCGCCGCCTACCTCCGGCGAGCCCGGCACGATCCGAGCTTTCGCTATGAGGAACCGTCTTGAGCGGGGCTAGCCCTTCTGGCCTTGGCGCTCTTTCAGTAACTCCGCCACCACGGGTTCCAGCCGGCTACGGATTTCCGCTCGTGTCGGTGATGAGCGCGGTGGAGCAGTTCGCGGCGGCGGGCCTTCGAGTTCGATGAGAGCGCGGTGGAAGAAGTGCTCGGGCCTGACTTTGCAGGCTAAGAGGACACGAATACAGAAAGAGAAACGCAGCGTTGCGGAGGCTGTGGTGAAGCGCTTGTAGAGCCACTCGGGCTTCTTGCCGAGTCGGCGAGCCACTTCGGACAACTTCAAGCCGCTCTCCTGGATCGTTTGGCGCAGCAACTGGCGTATCCGGCGATTGGCTTCGAGAGCTTCCTTGGATAGGGCGGTGGACTTCATGGGACGAGTTCGCTTTCCAACCCCTCGCTGAGCGCCCTCGGTGAAGCCGCTGGGGCCTCGGCCAGGAGGTCGTCGAGGATCTCACTGACCAGGGCTCGCAAGAGGACTTCCTCAGGCCACCAGCCGGTGGCCCCGCCGTCGCTCAGCTCGGGGGCAGCGGCGCTCTGGGTCAGCACGGAGAGTCCTGGCAAGACCTCGCTGTAGAGCGCGCGCTGGGGCACCGCGATGGCCTCGGCGATGGCCACCAAGTGCGAGATCTGGAGGTGGATCTCGCCTTGTAGCAGGTGGCCGCAGTAGCCCTTGGCGACCCCGAGCCGTTGGTCGAGATCCTTGATGTGCAAGCCGGCGGCGCCCAGAGCGCGGCGCAGGGCGAAGAGCATCCCTTGGGTTGTCTCTTCGGCGACCCGGTTGAGGGTCGCGGCGTCAGGAGGGAGGAGTGCCGGGGGAAGTCGTTTCTCTCGTTCGTTCATTGTGCTTCCTGTGGTTTTATCGATTCTACCTCGGAAAACTTCGCTCTGGTCCAAGAAGAGCGCGCCTGGACTCCGCCGATCGCTCAACGAGCCTGATCTGTGGGGCGGGCTACTCCTTTCTTTGAATTTCTTTCCGTTCCTAGGGTGCCCAAGCTTACAACCCTCACTCAGGCGAAGGTGACCTCATGGAAAACGAGATAAATAGCAGAAGAATGAGATATATAGAAGGAGGTTGTAAATTTGGATGAAAAAAGTGGGAGAGCTAACCGTCCAAGAAATATCCCCATCGGGAGTTAGATTTATTGAAGTTTTAGTGTTGACATGGCCTCCACCGATTGCGACATCCTCGGCCAGCGGTCAGAAGATATCTTGCCTTTGTCTCGTGCGGTGGGTTCTTTTTCAAGACTGCCCTGGGCGAGGAGCTAGAGAGGAAGAAAAGATGGCAAATTTGAAAAAGCTCTTGCGTAAATACAGCCCGCCAGTTACCGTTGCTCGGTGTGATTTTGAGCGAATATTAATTCACAGTCGATGCGTCGAATTTGAAATGCAAGCCGTTGGGAGTTCATAGCGTGCGTACCCAGTTCCCGTTGATCGCCGTCCTGTTGTTCCTGCTCGTCGCCTTTGCCGTGCCCGCCACGGCGGATCTCGGTACCGCCCGGCTCCAGATCGCCGGCACTCGCTTGACCGTCTCGCCGCGGAGCCAGACGGTGCCGTTTGACACCTCGACCGTGATCGCTACCTCCCTGGAAGGCTTCGATCCGGCCTTGGGGGCGCTACCGAGCGACTTGCGTGTGCTGGCGGATCTCACCGGGCCGGAGGTGGACGGGGTGGTGACGCTGTCAAGCCTACCCAACGAGCCGTTGCGCATTCCGCGCTTGCGGCTCGAAGGCGAGTACTTGCTGGAGAACATTCGGCTGGTCGCGGGCGACGAGCTGCTGGTGTACGCCGAACCTCGTTCGGCCACCGTCTTGGTGACCCAGGTGCTGGTGACCTCGGTGACCTCCCGCCCGCTGACCTTGTCCGAGCTTCAGGGCTACGGCGTGGTGATCGATCCCAACAACTTCCAAGCCTTCGACTTGGCGTTCGGCTTCGCGGTGGGGGATGGAGGCACCCTCGACTACGAGCTTCACCTGCTGGTGCTGTACGACACCTTCACCGGGCGGCCGACGATCCTACAGAACGTGATCAGTCAGCTTCCGGGGCCGAGCGCGGCTTCCACGGGGCGCTTCCAACCGCCGCGCATCCAGCCCTTCGTGCTGCGCCTGGACCAGGGGAACGCTGGCAGCGTGGCGATGGGCGGTTGTACGGACCTCTTTGCAAGCTGTGGTGCCAACGCTCCTTTCGCCCTACCGGGCGCACTTGTTTTCCCGACCGACCTCTCGCTGCTCAACCAGTTCTTCTCCGTGGTCCTCCTCGCGACCAATGGCGCACCGGCTGGCGATGCGCTGGAGATTCACGATCTAACCGCGCGCGTCAGCCTGCCTCCCGCGCTGCGGCTGGCCGAAACCGAGCCGCCAACCTACTTGGGTACTCCAGTGCCCGTGCGCCTGCCAGGGGCGGACGGGGTGATCGGTACCAGTGACGATCTCAGCGTGTTGATCGCGCAGTCGACCGGCCAGGCGGAGATCTTGGTCGAAGCGGTGGCCGAAGGGACGCACATCGTCGACTTCGACCTGGCGGGCACCCTCCACGGCCTGCCACAGGGCCCGGTGCCGATCAGTGGTAAGGCTCGCGGGGCGGTGGCGGTGCGCGATCCGAATCTGGCGATCACCATCAGCCACCCTGACGTGGTGCGCGCGGGTGAGGACTACTCCTTGTTGTTGACCGTGACCAACACCGCCGCGGCTCCGGCCAACGCGGTGACCTTGGAGCTCGACGCCGCCGGCTTGGTCGGGGTGCAAAGCGTCCCCGGAACCGCGACTTCGCACACCATCGCCACCTTGGAGCGTGGCGATGCGGCGGTGGTCGAGTTTCGCTTGCGACCGCAACTGACCGGCCCGGTGATCGCCAGCGCGGCGCGCGCCGCAAGCGTCGTGGCTCCCACCTTCAGGTTAAGGGTCGGGGTGGGCGAGACAGACATACCGCTGTCGCCGACTTCGATCCTGCTGCCGCGATCCACCGACGCTCTGCCCGCGCCCGTGGTGGCAAGCGCGCTGCGTCTCCTGGGCCTCGGCCTGTCGCTCGCCAGCGCGCCGCCCTCGGCGCTCAACGACGATCTCCCGAGGGTCGACCGCGCGGCGGTGGACGAGCGGGTCTACCAGCTCACCCAAGCGGGGCGCTACCTGGTTCTGGGAGACGATCCCTTCGACAGCGCCGCCATGCTGGTGGCCGAATGGTCGGGAATTCGCGATGGCGACTGGGAGTGGGATCGCCTGCGGCGCACCACCGAAGCGGGGGCCGAGTTCACCCACCAGGTGGCGACCCTGATGGAAGCGCAACAACCCTCGCCGCCGTTGGCCTTCGAACGGCTCGGTCAGCGCTTGGCCCCGCTGGCGCCCTTCGTCGGTGCACTGGCCAGCGGATCGGGTGTGGGGCTGGAGGTGGTCAGTCGAACCAGTGGCCAGCGGCTGGCGGGTTTGCCGAGGGATGTGGATCGCCTTCGTGAACTGCCGTTCGCTGAACTCTTCGCGCTCAGTGGTGCTGAGCTGGCGCTCATCACTGTCCCGGAGGCGGCGGGCTACGAGGTGCGGGTTTCGACCGCCAGCACTGCCGCGACGGCCGACTTGACCTTGCTGGTACCTGGTTTGGCGTCGGCGCCTCCGCGCCTGGTGAACTTCGCCAGCAGTAGCTTGCAAGCGGGCGGGGTGGCCACGGTGCGTTTCCTGCCCACCGATTCCACCTTCACCCTCGAAGTGGACGCCGACGGCGATGGCACCGTGGACACCACCACCGCGGGTCTGGTGGCGCCGCTGACCTCGACTCCTTTTGAGGTGGTGGCGGCGGTCCAACGGGTCGATGTGGACGTCTCCGGCCATCTGGTTGAAGTGCTCTTTTCAGAGGACGTGGATCTGGCTAGCCTCGACCCCGTCGACCCCACCCATTTCGAACTGGCGGGCAACCTCTCCAATGGCGGGCTGGGCGAAGTGGAGCGTGACATCGTTCGCGCCTTCGGCGGCGGCGTCGGCCGCTTGCGCGGCTCGCGCGTCGTGCGGGTGGTGTTGAGCAATCCGCTCGATCCTTTCGCCAGCGATCCCTTGACCGTGCGCGCGGTGACCTCCGCCGGTGGCGCCTTGTTGGTCGCCCAATCGGTGCCCTTGGAGCGCACCGCCACGCAGCCGGGCGGCCCGGTCGAAGGGCAGATCATCGGTGCCGACGGCACCCCGGTGGCCGGAGCCACGGTGCTGCTTTGGGAAGTGGATGCTTGCCCGCGGTGTCGCAACTACTGCCAGCGACACAAGACGGCCGCGGCCATTGCCGACGCCGCCGGTCGCTATCGTTTCGACTACGTACGCCAGACCGAGTGCACCGATTTGTTCGAAGTCGAGGCCTTCGATCCGCTGACCGGCGACCATGCCTTGGCGCAGTCCCGCATGCGCCAGGCGACCCTACCGGGCAGCGGTTCGACCCCCGCCTCGACGCAGGTCGACCTACGCATGTTCGGGCGCGGCACTCTGCGCGGCACGGTGACCTTCGAGGACGGCTCGGTGCCTCCCCGCGCCGAAGTGGTCGCCTACCAGGCGAGTCGCGGCGAAGGGCAGCTCGCGGTGGTCGATCCGCTCACCGGCGAATATGAACTGCGCGACCTCCCGGTGGGCACCCTCAGCCTGGTGGCCACCGATGGGGAGGGGACCTTCACCTTCGCCACCGAGGAACTACCCAGCGCCGGGGCCAGCGTGACCCGAGACTTCACACTCCTGCGGCTAGCTCCGCCTCCCACCGCCGAACTGAGCGGCACGGTGGTGGCCGCCGATCTCGCGACCCCGGTCGCCGACGCCTTTGTAGCCCTCTACGTGGATGGGCAATTGGTGGGCGTGCGGCGCAGCGCGGCTGACGGCACCTTCGCCTTCGGCACCGTGCCGGCCGGCCTGGCGGAGATTGAAGCCTTCGACGGCGGTAGCGGTTTGACCGGCGGTAGCCTCTTCTTCGATCTCTTCCCCGATCAGCGAGCCACGGTGCAAGTTCCCTTGCTCGACGAACGAGGCACGGTCGAGGGTTTCGTCCAGCAACAAGGGCTGGGAAGCACGACACCCGTGGCCGGGGCGGTGGTCTACGTCGAAAGCTCCCCTCTCAACACCCTCACCGATGCCACCGGCTACTACCGGCTAGAAGGGGTCCGCGCTGGCACCCGGCGGCTGGTGGCGGTCGATCCGGCCAGCGGCTCGCGCACCGCCGACCGGGTGAGCGTGCAACCACCGACGGCGGGCAATCCCGATCCGGTGGCGCGGCTCGACCTGACCTTCCCGCTGACCATCGAAGGCGGCTTGACCGGCTTGGTTCTCGACGTGGCCGGCAATCCGATCCCCAACGCCACCATCCATCTGGCCAGCGGGCCGCTCACCTGGTACCACGAGACCTTCACCGATTTCGCCGGCCGCTTCGCCATTGCCGGCCTCGGACCGGGTCTCTACGAGGTGCACGCCCTGATCGGCAGCGAAGGCACCAGCGGCACGGTCGAAATCGAATTCGCCGGCCATACTCCGTCGGCCACCTTGCAGATACGCAAGGGCTCGATCGAAATCTGCGTCATGGAGCGCGACAGCCAGGGCAACCTGGTGCCCTTCCCGGGGACCACCGCGCTCTACTACCGCACCAGTGTGGTGCGCTTCGGTCTCGTCGGCCTCGACACCCAGCAGCAATTCCTCCAGACCGGCCAGAGTGGCTCCTTGCAGCATTGCGGGTTGCTTTCCGACGTGCTGGCCGGCAGCTACGAGGTCTATGCCGACAACCCCTTCGGCGGCTCGGCCAGCGTGCGGGGCACCCTCGTGGCCCACGGGCAGTTCATTCAACACGAACTTGAGATCGACTCCCCAGGCTCGATTCGTGGGCGGGTTCTTCTGCCCGATGGCGTCACCCCGGCGGCGGCGGCCGAGGTCACTTTGGCGGACCCGAGCTTCGCCGGAGGCCAAAGTGTGACCACGGGCGCGGACGGCGTCTTCCTCTTCGCCCTGGTGGCTCCGAGCGGTGGCAGCATGGCGGTGGAGGTGGACCACAGCTCCGGCTTGATCTTTCGCCAGGCTCGCACCTACGTGCTGCTCAACCGCTCGGGCCAACAGATCGAAGATGTCGAGATTGTGTTGCCGATTCAAGGATCGGTCAGCGGTACCGTGCGCGATAGCTTCGGCGCGGTGGTTCCCGTCGCCCTGGTGAGCTTGAAGGAGCAGAACTACCCGCGTCGCACCCTAGAGGCCAATGCCGACAATCAGGGGAACTTCTCCTTCACCAACGTCTTTGCCGGCGGTCTTGCACTTTCGGCGCAGGCACCGATACTCGGTGGGTTGGGGGGCAAGAGTTCCGGCGAGATCACCCAGGAAGGCGAAGTCGTGGTTGCCGATATCGTGCTCGAGGACAGTGCCGAGATCACCGGCCAGATCTTGACCCCGATCGACGGCAGCCCGGTCAGTGGCGCCGAAGTGCAACTCCTCCTCGCCGGGAAGTTGATCGATCGCGCGACCTCGGATTCAGCCGGCGGCTTTCATTTTCAGCTCCTGCCGCTGACCACCACCAGCGCCACCTACGAACTCTGCGTGCTGGATCCGGCGAGCGGACGGCAAGGGCGCATCAGCGGCATCCAGCTGACCGCCAACGGCCAGTTACTCGATCTGCCGGTGACCTTGGAGGCGCGCGCGCCGGTTCTGGGCACCTTGCGCGAGCCCGCCTCTGGCGGCACCATCCCCGGCGCCACGGTGAAACTTCTCACCCATTCGTTGATCCCCCTCACCACCTTCAGCAGCACCGACATTCAAGGCGACTTCGCCTTCGGCGGCGTGCCGGCCGGCGCCTTCGACCTGACCGCCATGGAGCCCGTCCCCGGTCGTCGCCAGGCCTTCGCCGCGGGCGTGGTGACGGTGGAAGATCTGCCGGTCACCGTCAACCTGACCCTCGAAGGCTCGGGCTCGGTGGCCGGAACCGTGCTCAACGCGGCGGGCGCGCCGGCGGGTCCCTTCGCCAATCCCAACGTGCGCATCCTCCAAGGCGGCAAGGTGGTCGGTGCCACGCTGAGCAACCCCTACCAGTTCGACGGCCTCATCGTGGGCCGACCCTTCACCCTGATCGCGGACGAGATCGCCGGGCCGCACTCCGGCAGCTCCCAGGGGGTGGTGAGCGAGCAGGGAGAGGTGGTCAGCCTCGACGTCGCCATGATGCCGATCGGCTCGGTCACCGTAAGAGTGGTCGAGGCGGACGGCGTTACCTCGGTGACCGGGGCGGACATCGAACTGACCAGCACCGGCTTCTACGGCTTCGCCAGGATGCTCGGCAACACCGGGGCCAGCGACCAAATCACCTTCAACCAAGTGGGCGAAGGCCGGCTGGTCGGCTATGTCAAGAAGAACCAGCTCAGAGCGTCGAACTCCGCATTCTTGACCCTCGATGGAGAACTGGTGGTCCTCACCGTCGCCTTGGAGGATGCGGGTACGGTCACCGGTAGTGCTCTGCTCGCCGACGGCATCACCCCAGCGGCGGGGGCGACCGTGGAACTCACCGCGATCGCCGGGCGCGTCTTCACCGTGCTGGCCGACTCCGTGGGCGCCTTCGAGTTCCCCGCCATCCCGGACGGCCCGATCACCGTGAAGATCCAAGAGAACCTAGGTCTGGGCTTCCGTGAAGTGAAGGACCTGCTCGAACTCCAGCCGGACGGCTCGGTCACCGGCGGCGCCCTGGGCGTGCTCGTCCTTGATGACTTCGATCCACGGGTGATTTCGATCTCGCCCGTCAACGCCACCACGGGACTGGCGCTCTCCACCGTGGTGGTGGTCGAGTTCAGCGAAGCGATGGCGACCTGCGAGCCCCGCTTCCCGGCCGATACCTGCGTCGAGATCCGGCCCTTGATCGGCCCACGGGTTCGCACCACCTCGCAGAGTTGGTCGGCCGACCGCAAGACCTTGACGGTCACCCCTCCCGCGCCTCTGGCCAGCGCCACCACCTACGAGATCAGGATCGTGGAGAAGCGCAACTGCGACCCCGCGGGGCGCTGTTGGCCAACCCGGCTGATCAGCCTATTCACCACCGCGGACGTGCAGCCGCCGGTCGTGATCGGCTCGCTGCCGGCCTCCGGTTCCAGCCAGGTGGCGACCGACTCGCAGATTCAACTCTTCTTCTCAGAGCCGGTGGCGGCTGCCTCACTCAGTGGTGCCGGCCTCCAGCTGACCGACCTGACCACCGGCGGCGGGGTGAGCACCACCTTCCTGCCGGCCACCGGTTTCGCCCTTCAATTCACCGTCAGTCCGCAGACCCTGCTCATCGACAACCACCAGTATCGCCTGAGCGTAACCGGTGCGACGGACACCAGCGGCAACGTGATCGCCCCGGCGGCGCAAATCGACTTCTGGACCCCGGACACCCTCAAACCGCAACTGCTCAGCTCGGCCCCGGCGGCGGACGCGGGCTTCGTGGCCGGTGACGCGATCACGGTGAGCGCCGAGATCGTCGATGAACGCGGCGTGGCGAGCGTCACCCTCGCCTTCGCGGGCCAAAGCGTCGAACTCACCTCCGCCAACGGCGGACAGGATCAATACCAGGCCACCTTCCGGGCGCCGGCCGTCACCGTGACGGGGAACCAAGCGGTCACGGTGAGCGCCACCGACCTCTTCGGCAACAGCGAGAGCTGGCAGTGGAACCTTCAGATCTCACCCAATCCCAACCTCACCCCGCCGAGCGCCGCGTGGGCCGCTTGCCTCAGCGATGGCGACCGCGTGCAGGCAGGCGTACCCTTCAACCTGGGCGTTGAACTGGCCTATCGCTTGCGCCTCGACGGGCAGATCGTCGAGACGGTCACCGCCGCTGGCGAGACCGCGATCAGCAACACCCTCGTCTGGACGCCCTCGGCGAGCGCCCTAGCGGGCACCCCCTTCGCCCTCACCCTCGAAGTACTCGACTACGCCGGCAACCTCAGCGCCGTGGCGCTCTCAGTGAGCCTCCTCGAAGTTGTGCCGTGGGAGAATGGCAGCCTCCTCACCGGCCCCTTCGCCGGCTCCTTGGCGCTGCCGGCGGGCAACTACTCCCTCAACGCCAGCCTGGTGACCCTCGACACGCTCCTCCTCTTGCAGGATGCCCAGGTAACCTACACCGGCGCGGCCTCCGGCCTCGATCTCGAAATCACCGGTGAAATGCGCCTCCAGTGCGGCGCTCAGCTCGACCTCTCCGGGAGCGGCTTGCCGGCGGTGGCCGCTGGCCTACCGGGGTCGGCACCCGTGGGGATCGCCCCGGCGCTGCCCCCGAACGTCGGTGGTAGCCACGGC
>QIHU01000274.1 GCA_003231035.1 Acidobacteriota bacterium | reverse complement strand
AGAGCCACGACAGCTTTGTGTTTGCCCGCTCTTTCGGCAAGTTTCCTGGCCCACCGAATCAGTGCCGAATCCTTCTTGGTGTGCAAGGCCGCATGCGCGGCCTGCACCAAGAGCCAGCGCATTTGTTTATCCCCCTCTCGAGTAATGCGACCGTGCTTGATCACCCCGCCAGAGCCTCGCACCTTGGGCCGCAAGCCGAGGCAATCTCCAGTTTGCAAGTCGGGTGGCACCTATCGGTGCAGGACCGGCGGCTAGTCCCAAGTAATCAGTGCCTCGCGGATCGGACGGCACTCACCTCGACCGAGCCAAGTAGCGAACCCCCTCGATCCCCTCGAAGTCTGAATCTTGGGTCCAAAGAGTCGCCTCGCTCGCGTGCGAGGTGGCCAAGATGATGCTGTCCGCCATTGGCAATCTCAGACGAACGCTCAGAGAGGCCGAGCGCAGGGCGAGGTCATCGCTCAACCCCACCACCGTGCCTTGCTGCATCACCGCCACGGCTTGCAGCGCCGCGTTCTCGTCGCGCTGCTGTAAGATCCGCTTGAAGACCTCGTAGAGCGTGATGGTCGGAACGATCAGCGTGGACGGATCTTCGACGGCCGGAGCGAAAAAGTCGGCATTCACTCCGCCACCGAAATACTCCAGCCAACCCGAGGAGTCGACCACATTCACAGCCTGTCTTTCTCGCGCTCAACAGTCGTATCGAGCCCCGGCAGAAAGCCGCGCAGCTCCCGCGCCTTGCGCACCGGGATGAGTTCGATGCGGCCTTCGTAGCCAACCGCTTGCATCTTCTGACCCGCCTTCAGCCCCAGTCCCTCTCGAATCTCCTTCGGGATGACTACTTGGAATTTCGGCGAAAGAGTGATCGTCGTCATGTAACCTCCATCGATAACTCAGCCACCATACCATTCCTCTATCGATCACCAGAGAACAAAACACATCCAACGAGGTATCAGTAGTAGATCGAGGCCTCACCCGTTTCGGGAGCGGTTTCGGCGGTTTCCAACTAGGTGCCGCTCATCTCGCGGACGGCTGGTACAAGTGGTCCCGGATCCAAGCAGCCAAGTCAGCTTCAGAGAGCTTTCCTTCGGCTAGGCGGAGAAAGGTCAAGTACTTCTCCGTGGGGTTCGCGTCAAAGTCCTGGCCGTTGAGCTTGAGGAAGGTCCGGCAGACCACGTAGGCGGTGCGCTTGTTGCCGTCGACAAAGGGGTGATTCCTCGCGATTCCGTAGCCATAGGCGGCTGCCAAGGCGGCGAGGTCGGCGGGCGAGTTGGAATAGGCCAGGAGATTCTTAGGTCGGGCGAGAGCGGAATCTAGCAATCCGGCGTCACGGATGCCGGTACCACCGCCGTGCTCGGCGAGTTGCCGGTCGTGAATCGCGCGCACGGCGTCGGTGCGAATCCAGATCGGCTCGCTCATCGCTCGCTACTCAGCGAGCTTGCGTAGCACGTCGCGATCCTCGCGCATCACCTCTTCGGCGATGTCGAGCTGCGCCGCAAACTCGGGATCGTAGGGGCTCAGCCGGATACCTTCGGGCGTCTCGGTCACATACAGCTTGTCACCCTTTTGCACGCGAAGTCGCTCCAGGGTCTCTTTCGGAATCACCACCCCGGTGGAGTTGCCCACGGTGGTCAGGCGCAAGGTTCTCATTAGACCTCCTTTCGGCTCGAAGTATAACAGAAGTTATAACCGACAAGAATGTCACTGAGGCCCAACCTGCCTCGCAAGTCCATTGGAATCAGAGGTTTGCATAACGAGTGGCACCAGTTTGCAAGTCGGGTTGCACCTATCGGTGGCACGGCGGATGCGACTGGCAACTAGTCGCGGTCCGAGTCACGTTCGCTCTTGCTGCGCGATGCGCCGAAGTCGCCCATCATTCGCTGTACTTGGGCGTGCAGACGACCGCCGAAGATTCCCTGAGCGCTCTCGGAGACCTGGCGCAGGACCACCCGCAAGTCATCCGGGCCGCTCCAGTGCTTCCGCGCGTAGGGCTCCAACTCGCCGCCGAAAGCCTGGGTGACCACGGCGGTCGCTAGGACTATGTCGTCGAGAAAGCCAGCGCCGCCGAGAATCGCTTCCGGGAGCAAGTCGACCGGCAGAATGAAGTAGGCCAGCACCGAGCCGATCAGGGCGCGCGTGCCGGCAGGAACATCGCGGTCCATCACCAGGCGGACCAGCAAGAGGAAGATATCCGGTACCAGTAGCAAAACCCGAACGCCGTTGGCCGACAGCTTGCCACCTCGTTTCTCGACCGTTCGCAGGATGCGCCGACGCAATCGGTCGTAGAAGCCGAGAAGCCGCTCCTCTTCGGCGGAATCCACAGCCTCCGCGGCTGCCGGCCCTACCTCTTCGTCCGCGACGAATTCCGACCCACCCTGCTCTTGAAGCTCATCTTCGGTGTTCATGTCACTCTCCTGATCCGATTCTAGCCTGACACTTGCAACCATGTCCCTGCCCGCGGCGGGAAGGACAACTAGGCGAACGGCCGACTCCTAGCCCGCAAAAGGTCCCTACTTCGCATTGCCCCTCGGCCGAAGGCCACATCGAGCCTTAGATCACCCCCGCGTGGTCCTCTCTCAAACCAGCTAGCGGTCTGACTTCGCTGTGCTGACTACGAGGGCACTTCCCGCCGTTGCGGTCTCCGCGAGGCCCGCTGCATGTAGCTCGCCAGCTCTTCGACCATGGAGCGGGTAACGACCTCTTGGCGAGCCGCTTCTTGGAAGAGCATGAGGGCGGCGATGGTTTCCCGCTCCACATCTTGCGCGTGAAAGATCGGGAGCATGGCTTCCGCGATCTCGCGAAGCTCGAAACCCTTGCCCATGTCGATGTAAACCAGCGCCAAGTCGAGCCCCGCGAGGGCCGCGTCGAACGGTAACTCGGCGCTGATGAAGCGCTTGCGGACGTCGGCAAAGGTGTTCTCGGCCGAGGGAAGTTGACCGAGACCGTGAGCGATCTTGCCGAGGAGCCATTGATGCCGGAGTTGGGCGGTGAGACCCGTGAAGGCACCGTCATTCTCCACCACCAAATCGCGAGCCTCACCGAATCGACCCAACTCGACCAAATAGTGTGCGCGATTGTGCTTGGCCATGAGGTAGACCGTTTCGTCTTGCGAGCGATCGATCCGCCTCAGAGCATCTTCGACGGCTGCCAGTGCTTGCGTCACATCGCCGCTGTCACGGTAGACAGTGCTTTTCTTGACCAAGACTCGCCCGATGAGTTGATCGTCGTCGACGAGGGAATAGGTGGCGATGATGTGATCGATGTAGCGCAGTGCTTCGTCGAAGGCACCCTGATCCTTGCTCACCGAGGCGAGCATGCCGTAGAGCTCAGCTTCGACATAGGGGTCGTCGAAACCCTCATGTTCCATCATTTCGCGGCTGGCATGGATCAAGCGCGCGCCTTGTTTGAACTCACCGATCGCGCGAAGGGCATTGCCTCGATGCGCCGTCGCCCGAGCTGTACAGCCCATTGCCCACGATCCGCCATAGGCGCTGCGAGGAATGCGCAGAGAGACCGCATGCGCGCTCTCCGCGAGTTCCAGAGCTTGCAAGGGGTCGCTGGTCACCAGCCGTTTGCACTCGCTTAGCAAAAAGTCCACCAAGAAAGGGCTTCGGTAGTGGCTGTGCGAGCGGTCGATGGTCAACCGTCTGCGTTCGGGAGAAAGCTTGAGCAGCACCTTGAGGTCCTTCTGAGACACCGCCAAGGATCGATCCAGTTCACTGAGCATAGTGCCCAGAGAGGCCAGGCTATTCTCGAAGACTTCCGCGTAGGTTTGGTCGTCCCTGGTGAGTGATGCCTCCATTTGGCGCCGGCACTCTGGGCACACTTCGGCCAAATGGTCGAGAATGGTGGCAAGGCTCTGGTGATCTAGGGTTCCGGCCTGAAGCGCTGTTCTCAGCCGTTTCCACGGTAGGTGCTGATGTCCCATCGGGGGTACCTCTAGCTGTCGAAATATACGTTGTCCCGTTATTCTATCTCCTCAAGAGCCCGAAAAGCACTGCCGTCGGCGAACTTTTCGAGTTCACCGACGGCCCGCGCTCGTTCAACCGTCTGGATCCATCGTGGATCCCACCTCAAGTGGGTTAGCGAGTGGGTCCGCCCCCCCGTCCTCATCGACAACGTACGAGACCCACCACCGACTCGCCAGCTCGATCAACGAGGCAGTGAGCGTGGTACCGACGGTGGCGCTGGCGGGCAACGTTACCAAGAGACACAAGAGCACAAGGCAAACTCCAATCAGGCGACGCATGGCGACCTCCTTTGAGGGGATGGTGTAGCCGCGAGACT
Organism: Acidobacteriota bacterium; assembly: GCA_003231035.1. Classification (GTDB taxonomy): domain Bacteria; phylum Acidobacteriota; class Thermoanaerobaculia; order Multivoradales; family SZUA-115; genus SZUA-115. The sequence goes on along the minus strand of QIHU01000274.1, from coordinate 7,601 downwards.
TATCTCAGCCAGCTACGTGTTTTCCTGGAATGGCTAGCCATAGTTTACGTCTTTGCGCCATTCGGTTCGCTGATGTCGTCTCTGGGTAGCTATTGATTCGACCGGGAGTGACGACGGTTACCTGTATACAGAAAAGATCGATGCGCCTTGGGCAAGAAAAAGAGCGGATGCAAAGCATCCGCTCGCTTCCAATAGTCTGAAGACAGAAGGAGGCGAGTCGAAGAGCTGCCGGCCCGCGTGCAGACCTGGCTGACGGATGGCACCCCGGCAGCAGGTAGAAGGCTCAGCAAGGGCTCCGGCCGCACCGAGGATCTTCCGGTACCACCTCGAGGAGCCGTTCCTCTCAAGAGAGGTCTGGGACCAAATCTCAAAGCCCTCGAAGAGCCATCCAGTTCCCGGAGTTATTCACCGCGGTTGGCCAGCCATCGAGCCAAGCCCTCTAGTACCCACTAGCTAGAAAATCCTATCGCTATCGACTTTCGGCCTTGCGGCCTCAGCGCCCACGTGTTGTTAGGGTCAGAATCCACCAACCGGGAGCGCAAGCACTCTAGTTTCGGATTGGCCTATTCATCTTGCGGCAACTTTCCGCTTGTACTAGATGAAGCGCACGCTCCAGTCAAACATGAGGGTTCTTCCCCAATCGCTGGCTAGCTGTGCGATCCATTCTCAACGCAAGGAGTCAGACAATGAGGTTCAAGACGGCAATAGCCCTAGCTCTCGTAGCCCTGATGGTAGTTCTGGCGGCTAGTCCAGCATTCGCGACCGAGTCCGGTTCGTACAAGACCAAAGCCGGCGATCTAGTGGAGTGGATCTTCGTTGGTCCCTCGCCGGACAACCCGGACGGAACTTTTTCGTGGACGCTGACCTGCCATCACTGCGGCACTCAGACTAAGGGGACAGGAACACCTCCCGACTGGAAGTCACAGTAGCCGTTGGCGAGAGTCCTCGACCCATTGCTTGTCGAGGAAGCTCGCGCGGCCTAGGCGATCACGATCGCCAAACGGTCGCTCCGCTAGGCAGTGCCCCCACCACAAGGTAAGCAACTCTCAGAAGGAGGATTGTTTTGGACAGAGAAAACATCGATTCGACGATTCAGCAGCCCGAAGGCGAGCCGCAGCCCAGCCGACGCCGCTTCGATCGCCGCACCATGCTCAAGGCCGGACTGACGGCAGTGGTTGGCGTTACTGCCGGCGGCTGGCGGGGGCAGGATCACGAGACAGAACGACGGCGGGCAAACTCAGATGGAGCGCTTGGCGCAACACTGAGCTCCGACAAGATCAGATACCAGATACTCGTGGCCTACCAAATCCCGCCTGCAGGTGGCCCCTTCTACATAGAAATATTAGCTACGAGTACAGAGCCTTTCCGCAGGCTAGAACCGATTACTGGTCCACAGGGACTCCTAGAGCTTCCCGTGGGCCTCTGGGAAATTCCCGACGGCAGAGAGTATGTACTGACGGTTGTCGATGGACAACGCGAACCCCTAGACAGGATTGAGAGTGCATTCGTCGCAGTTCCGTCCTACCCGCAACTTGGCACGAATCGCAGCGAGGAGGTCACCGATGGCAACTAAAGAGGAATGCATCGATGATCTCCTCAAGCAGCTCAACCAACTACAAAGCGACTATGCAGACCTGATAGACGCTGCCAACAGCTTGCCGACCGCCGCAACGCTGAGGCTGCTGAAGAAAATCGCCCACGCGGTTTCCGTCCTCAGTAACGTTCCTGCTTCGGTTTGGAAGGCGCTCTGGTACTTCCTGCGCTGCAATTACGATGCCTTGGGCGACCTAGCCGTCAAGGAACTCAAACAAATGCTAGAGATTCTAAAGACTCTAGCCGAACTGGAGCTGGAGGGGCTGGCGGCGGACGACCCAGCGGTGGCGGATCAGCGAGAAGCACTCGAACAATGGCTTTCGGAGCTGTGTGAGCGACTGGACGACTGGGACCCGACGATGGCACACGATGCAGCCGTCGCCATCGCCACCGCGCTCAAAGACTTCCTCAAGGCACACTATCCCGAGATCCTGGCGGCGCTGGTTACCCTCTTCGGCGACGACATTCTTGACGGGATCGAGGGCATTGCCACCGGCCCCGGCGCCAAGAAAGCGCTGATCAAGCTACTCCTCAAGAAACTGCTGAAGCGAATCGGCACCGATACCGCGAAGGCTTTGATTCCAGGGATCGGTGCATTTCTCGCTCTTGTCGAGCTGGCTGTGCTGCTCTCCATTCTGGACGACATGACCAGCCTCAAGGAAATGATCGATCTAGTCCTAGCCCAGTTGATCCTCACACTGATCGAGAAAGGTTATGGCTGGAACACAGACAATTACGCTTTCTTCATCGGCGACACGTACTGTAAGGCCAAGGTTACGAAGAAGGCACGGATCAAGTGCGGGAAGAAGAACAAAGACGGTGTGTGGGTGTTCAGCGATCCATGTCCCGTTCCCTTCTCAGACGGGAAGACTTCGATAACAGTCTGCCTGGAAAAGAAGAAGCCGATGTACGACCCGGAGAAGAATAAATGGACATGTCCTTACAAAGTAGATGATGCAGACGTCAACGCAACCCCGTGCGTCGAGGGTGCGGAGATTTGCATCTTCTATATCGACCTCACGGTCACCACAAGCGATGGCACGACGACAACCACGACATTGATAGGCGGAGTCACGAAGCTGTAGCACGGCGACCCTCCCGTCCTGCACGGGCTAAGCATCGACGGTGGGGGCGGCTGTAGGTTGGACCCACCGGTCACTCGCCCTCTTGGTTGCGAGTGGCTCGGTATCCCGACTCTGGCTCCGTCCCCGCCGCTTCTCAGCGAAACAGACTTGACTGTTCCCCACCTCCGGCACTTTCGCACCTGGGATGGGCAATCGCTTAGAACGGAGGATGAGAGGCGGGTAGGCGGCACCTCGGCAGGGGAGACGACAACGCTTAATAGCCCACTAGCCCTTCTTGGGGGTTGGCGAAGTTGATGCTGATGTTTCGGTAGACCGCGATCGGCAGTCCGTCCAGCGTCGCAGGCCGGTAGACCCAGATGAGCAAGGTCCTCTGAGCGGATGCGTCAAGATCTGGATGAACCCCTCGCAGGAGCTTGTAGCTCGCCACGCAACCATCGGTGTCGATCACGAGTTGGGAGATCACAACACCTTCGGCGCCGCTTCTCCAGGCCGAGGCGGGATTCCACACCTGCGGATCGTAGAGCCTTTTCGGCGGCTCTAACCCTCCTCCACTCGAGGGGCCTAAAGCTCTCGGCGCATCGACCTCTTCTTGCAGTCGCGTGCCCAGCGCGCTCTTGACCTGGCAGACCAGGATCCGCGCGGCGGTGGCCTTCGGTTTCTCCTTCACGTAGCCACGAGCCTCGCCGAGGACTCGTAAGAGGCTGTCGGTTGTTTCCTGCCTCTGTAGTGAAGAGAAACTAAGAGGCTCGAGTTTCAACCGGGCCACCTTCGGCCTACCGTTGGCGAGCGCCTCGGAAACCTTCTCCAGAGAACGCAACGCCCTCGAACTCTTGGCGGACTCCTCCGCCCCGGCCCCCGCAGCCACCAGGCCAACCAAACCCCAGAGAACCGCCGCACTGCATGCCACAGACTTCCAGCTTCTCATCGTTCGAGCTCCTCCCTACCGCAAGCACCGTATTCACAATCCACGAGCTAGGTCCCGCTCGAATTGGTCGAATCGTCGCGGTTTCTGCCCTCGATCTCGTAATGCGCAATCGAGACGGAAATTCTATCATTAGCATACCTGAACTTCTTGACTAGACAGCCGCCAGGCCGAGTTGCCACCCGTCGCCAACGAGGAGCCTCCCACTGCGCAGTCACTTTAAGGTCATCGGCTTGCAAAACGGCTGCCGCTCATCAATCGCGGAGCGCAACGGCAGGCAAGACCGGCACTCACGGCACGACACTGTCCCAAGCCACCGTGCTCCCACTCTCGAAGCCATCCTCGAACAAGGCCGGCGCCTCGGGCCAGATCTGCTCTCCGTCGAGGAAGGTGTTCAGCACCTTCGTAGCGCCGATCTGAGAGAGGCCAATGTTGAAGAGGTTCTGATCGAGAACGAGGATGTCGGCCCGCTTGCCGACGGTGATCGAACCGACGCGATCTTCCTGACGCATGAGGTGGGCGGCGTTGAGGGTGTAGGCCCGAATCGCCGCTTCGACGCTGGGAAGGCTTTGCGCACCGCGGGTCAGGGAGCGCTGCATGCCCATAAACGGCGACAGATCGCCCACATCGTAATCGCTGCTCAGCACCACCGTGGCGCGGGCGTCCCACAGACTGCGCAGTTGCCACAGCCGTTCAGTAATTCGGACGGCGCCCAGAGAAGCGACGTTGTCGAACAGATGCTGGGGTTCCACATAGACACTCGACATTTGGAGGTCGGCGATCGTCCCCTGGGCGGCGAAGCGAGCCACATCGCTCGGTTGCACCAATTCGATGTGGGTCAGCCGATGGCGTCGATCCGCGCAGTTCACCCCCGGCACCGGCGGCACGCCACAGTTGGCGGCGCCCGCCGCGTCGATGGCGTTCAACGCCTGGTGAACGCCGCGATCGCCGATGGTGTGAATGTGCATGTCGAAGCCGAATCGTTCGAGCTCGGTGATGTAACGGGTCAAGCGCGTCGGGTCGAAATAGTCGAGCCCGAGCGGGCCAACCAGACCGGGCAGCAGGTAGGGTTGAAGCAGTGCCGCCGTCGTATGGGTGATCTCGCCGTCGGTGTAGATCTTCACCTGCGAGAAGCGCAGCCGCGACGACGGGTCGGCGCTGTACATCGCCCCGAGGGCGGCGATTTGGTCGGTGTCGTCGAGGTAGGGGTAGGCCCACAAGCCGACCACGGCCCGCACGCTCAGCTCCCCCGCTTGCTCGGCCCGTTGCCAGGCCTCCACGTATCCCCGGCGCCAATAGGCACGGGCATCGGCGATCGAGGTGATGCCGAAGCTACGGAGGCTCAACAGACCCGCGCTCAGGGCTTCGTCGTTCAGCCGCGCGAGTACGGGGTTGGGGACCAGCGCCAGGTCCATGACGATCTCGCCGGCACCGTCGAGCAGAATGCCGTTGGGTTCGCCGGTCACCCGATCGCGGAGGATGGCGCCGCCGGGTGGATCGGGACTACTTGCGGTGAAGCCGGCGGCGGCCAGCGCCAGACTGTTGGCCCAGACCGAGTGCGAGGTCTCTTCGATGATGGCCACGGGCCGATCTGGCACGGCCTGATCGAGGATCTCCTTCGGTGGCCGTCCACCCTGATCGAGGTGGTACAGCAGATCGAGGATCGAGTGGCCAAAGCCCAAGACCCAATCGGTGCCGACCTGGTTGGGCGCACAGGCTTGAACGATCGCCACCGCATCTTCCGGGTCGAAGAAGTTGGGCAGGATACAGGTACCCCCCGCTTCGTGGTTGGCTTCGAGCAGATGCACGTGGCTGTCGTGAATGCCGGGCATGGCCATCCTGCCTTCGAGGTCCACCACCCGTGTCCTTGGACCTTGGAAGGGGGTGACCTCGGCATCGGCTCCGACGAAGACAATCTCGCCGTCGCGCACGGCGACGGCCTCGGCCCACGGTTGGCTGTCGTCCACGGTGTAGATGGCGCCGTTGCGCAGGATCAGATCGGCCGCTTGTGGACCCTCCGGTTGCCGGGCTAGATTGGCCGGCGGCGGCACCAGATCCGCCGATTTCCCTCCAGCAGCGCAGGCCATCAACGAAACTACAAGTACGGGTAGGGTGGTCTTCATCAGGGGCTCCCAGAGACTGTATAACCTACCTGACATTTAGCTGACGGCGATCATAAGGAAACCCAAGTCGGGCAGCAGCGATTCTAGCGCAGTATGGATAGTTTTGATGTTTTGATGCCTGGATCATCGCACAGTGGTGCTATTGTGCCTCCATGAGAACCACACTCACCTTGGAAGAGCATCTCGCGCAAGCCTTGAAGGCGGAAGCAGCGAGTTCCGGTCGGACCTTCAAGCAGGTGGTCAACGAGACGTTGCTGCGGGGCTTGCGCGGTAGTGCCCCCAAACCGCGGCCCTACCGGATGAAGACCGTGGCGCTGGGCGGTGTGCGCCCCGGCTTCGATCTGGATCGGTCACTGCGGCTCGCTGAACAGCTGGAAGACGAAGCGATCACGGCCAAACTCGAGGCCCGGAAGTGATCCTGCTCGACGCCAACCTGTTGATCTACGCCATCGACCGCGACAGCCCCAACCATGAGGCTGCGTCTACCTACGTGAACGGCCTTCTTTCCACCACGCGGGAAGTCGGTCTTGCCTGGATAGTGCTGCTGGCCTTCCTGCGCATCACCACTCACCGCAGAGTCTTGGTGAGGCCGCTCGCCTCACGGGAGGCGCTCGAATATGTCGAGAGCTGGCTAGCACAGCCCTATACGACTCTGGTCACGCCGGGGCCCCACCACTGGCCAATCTTGCGAAATCTCGTTGAACTCGCGGGCAGCGCGGGCAACCTGACCACCGACTCTCACCTGGCGGCATTGGCCATCGAGCACGGCGCAACTCTCGCGTCCGCCGACAACGATTTTCGCCGGTTCCCAGGGCTACGCTACACGAACCCTTTGCTGGAGAGTGCTGGAGGGTAGGCTAGAGCTGACGACGGCGCACTCACCTCGAAAACTCCATATCGATCAGCCCATAGATTAAGGGTACCCACACGGCCAGAAGCAATCTCGGCTTATCGCTATAGAGCTTGCATTTCTGAACAAGGTGCTGAGCAAGGGTAGAGTCGACGGCGGGCGCGGTGGCCACCTGAACAAGGTGTCACCCGATTCGCAAGCCGGATTCGCAAGCCTTGTAGCTTCAGCTGTTGGACCGTCTTGCAAAATCGGGTGGCATCTACTGGACAGAATCACTTGTGCTAGCAGAACGATCGTAATACAGTGTCGTACATGAGTACGACACTGACAGTGCGCACCGACGACAGACTTCGCAAGGCCCTGGAGAAGCGCGCGACGGATGTGGGGCAGACGGTCTCGGCATGCGTCCGCGAGATTCTCGACGAGGCGGTGGCGGAAAGACCTTTGGCGCAGAAGACAGGGCACCTTCGAGGCCAATTGGAGTTGGATCCACCGAACGATCCTTGGAGCCAGGAGCTTGCGGAGCGCAATTGGCGCAACTAGACAGCTTGCTCCTCGACACGGGCCCCTTGGTCGCCTATCTCAACAGTAGGGACCCGACCCACGACCGGATCGCGGCAACTCTTGACGAGTTTTCGGGCCAACTCCACACCACCAGCGCCGTCATCACCGAGGCCATGCACTTCGTTTCCAGAACGGCTGGGCAACGCTCTCCTCATGGGCCAACGCTCCTTGCCGAGTTCGTCAGCGCCAGTTCGATGCGAGTCCATGACCTATCCCACGGCGCACCGCTGCACCAAGCAGTCGCCCTGATGAAGAAGTACGCCGACGCTCCGATGGACTACGCGGACGCAACGCTGGTCCTACTCGCCGAGCGTCTTGGGGTACTCGATATCCTAACCCTGGACCGGCGTGGCTTCCGGTTCTTTCGCACCCCGAATCGCCAACCGCTCAGCATGATAGAGATTCCCGGCGACTAGCCGCGGCCCTGCGAACGAGGCGCCGAACGAGGCGCCACCCACTTCGCA
>QIHU01000293.1 GCA_003231035.1 Acidobacteriota bacterium | reverse complement strand
GGCGCACCCAGCTGGCCGGACGCGGCGTCCATCCTCAACGTTCCGCTGGCGACGCTCAACACCTTCCTGCTAATCGCTTCGTCGGTGACCATGGTGATGTCGTGGGCGGCGCTCGAACTCAAGGATTTCAAGAAGTATCGCTTCTACATGGGGCTCACCATCCTGCTCGGGATCGGTTTCCTCGTCGTCAAGAGTTTCGAATACTCGGCCAAGGTCTCCCACGGCTACTTCCCTTCGACCAATAACTTCTTCGCCGTCTATTACACTCTGACCGGGTTGCACGTCGTGCACATCATTGGCGGTTTGATCGTCAACGGTTACCTGTGGGGACCGGGCGCCAAAATGTGGAAGAGCGACCCGGAGCGGTTCACCAACCGGATCGAAGTGGCGGGGCTCTACTGGCACTTCGTGGATTTGGTTTGGATCTTCCTGTTTCCCGCCATCTACCTGCTGTGATGTACGTTACGGTGAATCGACCCTTAGACTGGAGAAGTCGGACTGGAGAGAGTAATGAGTGAGCACAACGAGGAGCACGTTCACAATCAGGTCAAGATTTACATCCGAGTCTTTGTAATTCTGACTGTCTTGACCGTGGTCACCGTCTTGGTGAGCCGCGCCCAGTTCGGCCCGGCGATGGCGGTCTTTGTCGGTCTAGCGATCGCCACCCTCAAGGGCGGTCTGGTGGCCTCATACTTCATGCACCTGAAGACGGAGAAGTGGTGGATCTATGGTGTATTGCTGCTGACCGCCTTCTTCTTCGTGGTCCTGCTGGGGGTTACCTACATGACCATCAACGATTCGTTCGGCGAGGTGGTGCACCCGGACCTGCGCATGCCAGCGGCCGACCACCAAGACACGGATCACGGCGCGGGCCACTAGCGTCGTCGCTGCGCACGACTAGGGTTTGAACACGACCATGTCACTCAAGGGTTTCCATCTGTTTTTCATCGCCGTTTCGGTGGCGTTGTCGATCTTCGTCTTTGTGTGGTCGATCCGTCGGTATACGGGGGGCGAAGAGAGCGTTGGCTTGCTGATCTTGGCCGGTATCTGCCTGGTCTCGGCGATTGGCCTGACGGTGTATGGAGTGCGGGTGCGCCGCAAACTCTCCTACCTCGGCGAAACTTCCCCGCACCCCCGGTTGGTGGAGTAGTGCGGCGCGCTGGGATATGGCGGAGGATTTGGCTGGCCGGCTTGCTGGCCTTGGTGGGCGTACTTCTGCTGCCGGAAGCGGCCTCGGCCTGCGCAACCTGTTTCGGCGACCCAGATTCTCCGATGACCAAGGGCTTGAACAAGGGCATCCTGACGCTCTTGGGTTTTATCGGTTTGGTACAGGTCGGAATTGTTCGCGTCGCTTGGACGATGCGCCAGCGCGGTAAGAAGCTCGCTGAAGCGTCGGGTTCAGCCAGTACGTCACCAGACAAGTAGAGAGGGCTAGAAGGAAATGGAAAATTTGCTCGGACTTCCGATCGACGCCTCAACCCATGGGGCGCAGATCGACCAGCTGATCAACTGGGTCCATGTGGTCATGGCTGTCCTGTTCGTCGGCTGGGGGCTCTATTTCCTCTTCGTCCTGTGGCGCTTCCGCGCCAAGAAGAACCCGGTGGCGAGTTACGAAGGAGCCAAAGGCAAGTTCGCCAAGGGGACCGAGGTAGCGGTAGCCGTGGTCGAAGCCGTGCTCTTGATCGCCTTCGCGGTACCGGCTTGGGCGAAATGGACGCAAGAGATTCCCGAGGAAGCAGACGCGGTCCGCATCCGGGTGGTGTCGCAGCAGTTCGCTTGGAACATTCACTATCCGGGAGCGGATGGTGTCTTCGGCAACACCAGCCCGACATTGGTGGGTTCGGCCAATGTCATCGGTCTCGATTCCGAAGATCCCTTCTCTCACGATGACATCGTTACGATCAATCAGCTGCACCTGCCGGTAGGCAAGCAGATCTTGATTGGCCTTTCGTCCCTCGACGTGATCCACAGTTTCTCTTTGCCGCAGATGCGGGTTAAGCAGGATGCCGTTCCCGGAATGCGCATCCCCGTCCAATTCGAGGCGGCGATGACCACCCCGGAAGGCGAGATCTGGAACATCGCCTGCGCCCAGCTGTGCGGCAACAGTCACTACCGGATGAAGGGTTACTACACCATCCACAGCCAGGCGGACTACGAGGCTTGGTTGCGCGAGAACGCGCCCGAGCCACCGGCCGCGCCGGAACCGGTTGTCGACGAGCCGATGGCCATGGATGAGTCCACCGAGGGAGATGAGGTTGCGCCGAGCGAAGACGCCCATGCCGCGGAGTAGGTCGTAGCTGTGCTTAGCACCCTCGCCGTGCGATGAGTTGGCACGACCTACCGGCGCTCAATGCCTCCTTGAACGCCATCAGCGGCGTGCTGCTGGTGATCGGTTTTCTGCTCATCCGCCGGGGAAAGGTGCAGGCGCATCGTCGGGCGATGTTCAGCGCACTCGTGGTGAGCGCTCTCTTCCTGACCTCCTACCTGATCTACCACTACAAGGTCGGCAGTGTGCCCTTCACCGGCACCGGCCCGTTGCGCACCGTCTACTTCGTGGTCCTGATCAGCCACATCCTGCTCGCCAGCACCGTCCCCTTTCTCGCTGTCTTCACCTTGAGTCAGGCATTGCGTGGCCGCTTCCCCCAACACAAGAAGATCGCCCGCTGGACCCTTCCCATCTGGCTCTATGTCTCGGTGACAGGGGTGGTGGTCTACTGGATGCTCTATCGGCTCTGAGTGTTCTGCTCCAGTTGAAACGCGACCCCCTGAGGTTCCAAGATACGGAATCAGGAGGAGTCGTCCATAAATAAGAGTATCCACCGCCGCCGGAAGTCTGGCAGGTCGTGGCGCGGCTCTTGGCGAAGAAACCCGCGGACCGCTTTGCCACCGCGCAGGAACTCCTGGTGGCGCTCAAAGGGTTGCTGTTCCAAATGGAGGAACCCTTCGAACTGGAGGGAAAGTCGTATCAGGACAGTGGAATTCCAGCCTGACATATGGGTTCCGGTGCACCGATTCTCAGAACTTGGCTGCGAGATCCTAGGCTCACTTCGCCTCTCTAGTCGGTAGGCGGCGGCGTTGGACCGCTTCAAAACCGAAACGAGGACCGAAAAGGAGCTTGACATGTGGAAAACATGTGGACATGCTGTGAGCATGTCAAAGATGATTCAGCTACGCAACGTACCCGACGAACTGCACAGAACCCTGAAAATGCGGGCGGCGGGAGCGGGAATGACGCTGTCAGACTATTTGATCGCCGAAATTCGCCAGCTAGCGCAGTTGCCGACCATGGAAGAGATGCGTCAGCGCTTGGCCTCGCACGAGCCGGTCTCATTCACGCCGAGCGCAGCGCGGATCATCCGCGAAATGCGGGACGCACGGTGATCGTCGCCGACGCCTCGGCCCTGATCGACCTTTTGCTTCATATGGAAACAGTACCGCGCTTGGCGGATCGGCTGCTGACTCCGCGTAGCGTCCTGCATGCTCCCCACCTGGTGGACGTAGAGATCTCTCATGCGCTACGCCGACTTACCTTTGAAGGCAAGGTCGACGCGGCGCGAGCCGGTCAGGCAATCGCCGTCCTTGGGGCCTTGCGCCTCATTCGCTGGTCCCATCGACCGTTGCTCGAGAGGATGTGGGAGTTGCGCGAGAACTTGACCTCCTACGATGCGGCCTACGTCGCGCTCGCCGAGAGTCTAGGAGTGCCGCTAGTGACGCGGGATGCCAAGCTGGCTCGCGCGGTCGGACCGCGGGCCGAGATCGAACTCTTCTGAGCCGGTATCGCCTGTTCGACCACAACGCCGCGGGTGGAGAAGGGCTAGAAGTCGACCTGCCAGCGTACCAGGAAGAAACTGGCGTCGCCCAGAGTGTCGATGTCGGCGTGGACCCAGTTGATCATCAGCCGGGCGGCGGGGTTGAGGTACCCGTTGACGGCGAGGGTTAAGTTGTCTTGCTGGCCGCCGGAAATGCCGGCGTCGCTAAGGTTCAGGCTGGAGGCTCTGATCGCGACTTCCCAGGCTCCTTTGCCGCCGCTCTTGTCCCAGTTTCTGCTCGGCTTGAGCCGGTCGAAGGCGCCCACGCTGGTCTTGAAACGGCGGTGATCTTCGCTCAAGAAGAAGCCAGCTTGGGCGTAGTAGCCGTCGAAGGTGGGGTCGCCAAAGGCTGGTGAGTCGACCCCGTACTGTATGTATTCGCCGGCAAACCAGAAACGGCCGAAGACACCGGCGACTTCGGCGCCCCACAGTGTTGCGCTGTCGGCGGCGAAGCGGTCGGTGTTGACGAAGCGCGTGGTCAGGTGGGCCTCGGGGCGGGAGCGGATACGAAACTGACTTGTTTCGTTGATCTCTTTGGCGGAGGCGGCGATGGCGAGGTGGAGGAGCCTCTTGCCCCCTTCTTCGTAGAGGGGGCGCCAGCCGATGCGGCCAGTGAGGTTGGTGTTGTCTTCGTTAGCTGAGATCGCGAAGTCTTCGGTGTCGAAGAAATAACCGATACCCCAGTTGAGGGTGTCGCCACGGCTGCCGTGAACGCCAACGCCGGAATTACGATTCGGGGAGAAGGCTTCAACCGGCAAAGAGCGTTCGAGGAAAGCGAGATATTTGGAGCTGGTCTGCTCTTCCAGGCTGAAGTACTCCTTAAAGTGGCCGAAGTGCGCCTGGCCCCAGCCAACCTTGAGACCGATCCAGAAATCCTTGAATTCGGCGTCGCCACCGGCGAAGTCGTACTGCACGTTGAAAGCGATGCGTTCGTAGACGGTGCCAGAGAAGAAGAGCCGGGCGCGCCGGAACTCGAAGCCACTCTTGAGGTCGGATTCCAGCGCATCGTCGCCGCTGGCGAAGGTGTAGTCGGCCTGGATGCGGCCGCCGAACTTGAATTTGTGCTTCGCGTCTTTGGATTCGACTTTGAAGCCGTTGCTCCACTGGGCGATCCAACCGTCGTCTTGGGCTTGCACCGGAGGAGCCAGGAGTCCTAGGACTACAAGGGGGGTGAGGGTGAAACGAGAAACAAGCAGGTGCATGTCCGTGTTCCTGTAGCCGTGGGTCCGCGATGATGGTCGGCGATCTGATCGCGGGCATGGACGCTGGGCTGCTACGTGTCGGCGCTTGGAGGGGCGGTGAAGAGGCTGCTCTGGGGCGGTGCCTCATCCTCCGCGGATGGCACGGGGGACACTAGATCTTGCGCATCCTTGGGCACCGGGTCCAAATAGATAAACCGGCCGAGGCCGCGCAGGAACTGCATTCCACCGCCCTGCTTGCGGTGATTGTGGAGCTGATTGAGCTTGGCATCGAGGTCGTCGATGAAGTGGAGCACGATCGCCTCTGCGGTCATTGGCTCGACCGGCGCGCTGTACTCCTTCTTGCCCTGGTGGGAGAGGACCAGATGTTCGAGTAGAAGCTGTAGCTCAGGCGGGAACTCGGGGATGGCCGCGCACCGCGCCAGCACCAGGTCTCGTCCGATCACCGTGTGGCCGACCAGCCGTCCCACCATCGTGTAGTCGTTGGCCGGCATGGCGCCAATCTCCAGGAGCTTGCCGAGGTCGTGAAAGAGCACCCCGATGAGCACCAGGTCGCGGTCCACCTCGCGGTAGTGGTCGCAGACACCGAGGGTTAACTCGGCCATCGACACGACGTGCTCCAGCAAACCTCCCAGATAGGCGTGGTGCATGGTCTTGGCCGCTGGATGGAGGCGTAGAGCCTCGCCGTGCTCCTCCAAGGTTTCGGCCGCCAGGCGGCGTAACAGCGGGCGTTCGATCTTGCCTGGGTAGATGGCGTTGAGTCGTCGCCACAGGTCGTCGATGTCTTCGTCCGTCGACGGGATCAGCTTGGTTTCGTCGAAGCCTTGAGCGCGGTCTTGGGCGGTGACTCTGCGGCAGTCGGCCACCGAAAGCTGAAGCGAGTCTCGGTAGAGTTTGACGTTTCCCTTCAAGGCCACGAAGTCGTGCGCCTCGAACTGATTGTTCATCGCCGCGCTATCGGCCCAGACCTTGGCCGCCATCGAACCGGTGGCGTCGGTGACTTGCATGTCGAGGTACTTGCGACCGTTGCGGTCTTGCCGCTCTTCCTTGCGGCTGATGAGGAGGTAGGCGCGAACGCTGTCGCCAGACTCCCAGGTGGCCATGGGCTCGTTGCTGCGGTTTGTCATCGGAGTCGCATAGTAGCAGCAAGCCCTCTGGTGCGGCCGACGAGCTCTTTTTGCTGACAGACGTAAGACTCATCTTGCCTCAGGCACTTGACATAGCCGACCAACGAGGTTAGTTTGGGGGTGGGGGCGGCAATTGGTATTTTATGATGACTTGGAGGCTTTCAATGCGACTGCATGTACTGTTGCTGTCCGCTGCCGCGCTTCTCGCGACGGCCGCGGATCCATTAGCCGCCGGCGGTAGTCTTAATCAAGATCTCCGGGATGTCTTGGGGCAACTCGGCTTCACCGGCAACATCGAATCCACCGTACCCAGCAAGATGGGGCGGCAACTCGACCCGGATCTGGTCGATGTAGGGCGTCTGCTCTTCTTCGACGACATCCTCAGCCTGCACAACGACAATGGTTGCGCGGGCTGCCATTCACCGGCCTTCGCCTTTGGCGACCCTCAGTCGATGGCCTACGGGGTTAGCAACAACCGGATTGTGGGCCCCAACCGGGACGGCACTCGCAATGAACGGCGGTCGCCGACTCTCACCAACGTCGGCTTCTACTCCAAGCTGATGGTCAACGGTCGCTTCGAGGCCAACTCCGGCGATCCGTTCGACAACTCGCAGGGCTTCAAGTTCCCGGCTCCCGATGACCAGCGATTCCCGCCCAATGACCCGCTGATTCCCAACCTGTTGACCGCACAGGCATTCTTGCCAACGGCGTCCCTGGTTGAAATGGCGGGATTTCAGGGGACGGCCGGCACCATTGGACCTCGCTTCGACCAGTTCGATGACGGGATCGGGACGCCGGTGCCGCCGCCGGACGCCAATGGCAGCCGCACGCAGCCGGTCGCGGATCTGCTCGCTGCCCGGGTGGCGGGCAACCCGGAGTACGCGGCGCGCTTCGAAGCGATCTTTGGCCCTGGACCGATCCTTTACGAGCACGTAGGCCAAGCCTTGGCCGAGTTTCAGATCTCGCTGCTCGCCGCGGATGCACCGATCGATCGCTTCGCCCGCGGCAAGAGTTGGGCGATGACCCGGTCGATGAAGCGCGGGGCCTTGCTCTTCTTCGGCGAGGCCGGCTGCGTGACTTGTCACGCCGTTTCGGGCCAGAGCAACGAGATGTTCAGCGACTTTGAGAACCACAACATAGGTGTGCCCCAAATCTCGCCGGAGTTTGGCGTCGGCAAGAGCAATATCATCTTCGATGGCCCCGGCGAAGATGAGGACTTCGGCAGGGAGCGAATCTCGGGCGATCCAGCCGATCGCTACGCTTTCCGCACCTCGCCGCTACGCAACGCGGCGCTGCAGCCGGCCTTCTTCCACAACGGGGCTTTCACCACGTTGGAGGATGCGATTGCCCACCACCTCGATGTGGTTAGTTCAGTCTTGGACTACGACCCCGCCAAGGCTGGGGTCGACGAGGAACTGCACACCGTGGGCCCGTCGGGAGATCTGTTGGCGGGCGTCGATCCGCTTTTGCAGGCTCCGACTCACCTCACCAGCAGAGAGTTTCGGGATCTAGTGAAGTTCGTTCGCTGGGGCCTACTGGACTGGGGGGCATTCTCCTTCAAACTCTGCCAAACGCTACCGGACGAGGTGCCGAGCGGGAGCGATATCCAGTTCTTCGAGGGCTGTTTCCAGCGAAAGATCAAGATCTGCCTCAACGGCACGACCTTCACCGCTCCTTCGTGGTGGATCTACTTCTATTTGAACCAGGGGGCCACCGTTGGGTCCTGCAACCAGGGATGAGTCGGCGGGCTAACTGAGCCTAGGAGAGGGGCGCGGATCGAACAGGATGTGAGATCCGCGCCTTCTCAGCGACTCGCCGAAGGATCTCTTGTGCCACTGCGCCGAGGGGGAGTTGACAATCCACCGCATCCCGGGCGTAGGCCTCCTTGGCCATTCCGAAGACCACCGATGTGGCCGCGTCTTGGACCAAGGCCGTGGCTCCGGCCTGGCGCATTTCCAGCAGGCCGGCGGCTCCGTCGTTGCCCATGCCGGTAAGAATCACCCCAATGGCATTGGCGCCAGCGGCTTGGGCGACGGAACGAAAAAGAACGTCGACGCTCGGGCGGTGGCGGCTCACCAGCGGGCCGTCGATCAGCTTGATCTGAAGGTTCTCACCTCGCACTTGGACCGCCATGTGTTGATCTCCAGGGGCGATGAGGAAGCGGCCTCTCTTCAGTAGGTCGCCCTGGACGGCCTCTTTCACTTCGAGGTGACAGATGCCGTTGAGCCGGTTGGCGAAGGCGGCGGTGAAGGCCTTGGGCATGTGTTGGACGATAACCCCCGCGGGGGTGTCCACCGGTAGCGCCGCCAGCACCTCGGCGAGGGCGTCTGGGCCGCCAGTGGAGGCGCCGATTGCGATCACCGGGTCGGCGCCAGCTCGGCCTGGTTGCAGGCTGGAGCTAGGCGGAAGGACCGCGTCCGCGGTCAGCGGTTGGCTGGGAGTGAAACGGAGGTTCTTGCTCCGGCTGACCTGCGCTTGGCTGGCCGCGCGGAGAGTGTCGATCAGCAGGACCGCCGACTCGTGGAGGAACTCGGTGATTCCCACCTCAGGCTTGGCGATGACCTCGACCGCACCCTCTTCGAGTGCGCGCAAGGCAGTGTCGGTCCCGCGTCCGGCATGGCTGGAGCAGATCACCACCGGGACCGGGTCGCCGCGCATGATCTTGCGCAGAAAGGTCAGGCCGTTCATGTGCGGCATTTCGAGATCGAGGAGAATGACGTCGGGGCGGTTTCCCTCCATCTTGCGCATGGCGATCAGGGGATCGGCCGCGCTCTCGACCACCATTCCGGCCTCTTGGTCGAGCAAAGTGCTCATGAAGCGGCGCATCACCGCGGAGTCGTCCACCACCAGCACGCGGATTAGAGGAGCGGGTTCGGTGGCTGGCAAGGGCGGTCTGGCGGTCACGGATTGGCGCGGGTGTAGACGCAGGGGATCAGGGTACGCATCTTTTCAGAGATCCCGTTCAGGCTCTCGGCGTGACCCAGAAAGAGATAGCCGGTGGGCGCGAGGCGCTCGAGCAGGGACTCGATCACGCGGCGGCGGGTTGCAAGGTCAAAGTAGATCAGAACGTTGCGGCAAAAGATCAGATCAAAGGAGCCCCGCACTGAGTAGCTATCGGAATTGAGGTTGAGGCGATCAAAATGGACCGCCGAGCGAATCGAGCGCGCCGCCTTCACCTTCCCGAACTGGTCGCGGACCCCCTTGAGCATGAACCGGCGACGTAGTTCATCCGGGATCCGCTGGGCTCGCGCCAGGGGCCATACCGCCTTGCGGGCGGTGGCGAGGACCCGGGTCGAGAGATCGGTGGCTTGGATCTCCACCTGCCAGTGATTCTCCGGCAAGAGCCGGTGCAACAGGGTCATCGCTAGTGAGAATGGCTCCTCGCCGGTGGAACAGGCGGCGCTCCAGACGCGCAATCGTCGAGGCCGCCGGCCCGAGTCGGCCTGCCGGTTCCACTCTGGAATGATCTCTTCGGCGAGGAGGTCGAACTGCTTCGGCTCGCGAAAAAACTGGGTCTCGTTGGTGCAGATGCGGTCGAGCATCTCGATCTGTTCTTCGTGACCTTCTTGCTTGGCCAGCCGGTAGTACGCGGTGAAGGAGCGAAGATTCAGTTCCCGCAGCCGGCGGGTCAGCCGGCGCACCAGGAGCGCTTTCTTGGCCGGTACCAGGTGGATCCCGGCCAGTCGGTGGATCAAGCCTTGGAAGAGGTCGAACTCGCGATCGGTGAGCGGTTGGATCTCGGCAACGCGGAAGGGGCGGCGGTCTTTACTCTCCTGCTGGTTGGGAGGACGCTCCACCGGTTGATAGATCGCGGTCATTCTAGGCTCTCGTCCGAGCCGCTGTCCTCGTCCAGTACTTTGGGTTCGCCGCTGTGCTCCGCATCGCGGGGGAGCCCCTCCTCGCCGCACTCTTCGAGAGCGGCAGCGGTGAGCAACTCGTTAACGCTCAGCACGCGGTCCGCGTCGATCACCAGAACGAGGCCACCCTCCTGGGTCCGGGTCATTCCAAGCAGGTAGCCGACGTGCATCCGGGTGCCGAAAGCGGGCGGTGGTTCAATCTCTTCGGGAGCCAACTCGATCACATCTTCGACCGCGTCGACCACCATGCCCATGACGATCTGTTTGGAGACGAGATCCACTTCCACGATCACGATGCACGAGCGGGAGGTGATTGGGGCCTCAGGAAGATCGAGTTTTGCCGCCAAGTCGACAACCGGCAAGACTCTTCCGCGCAGGTTCATCACCCCGCGAATCCACGCTGGAGTGGCGGGAACCCGGGTAATCGGGCCGACGCTGAGAATTTCGCGGATCTTCAGAATGCTCGCCGCGTAGTGTTCCCCTGAGCACAGGAAGGTGAGGTAGGGGCGCCGCGGACCGACCACTCTTTCTTCAGCGGTCTCGGCAGGTTGGGCGTTGTCGGTGGCGCGGGGCGAGGGCATGATGGGTTCTTCCTGGAAGCTAGAAACGTTCGAAGTCTCGGTCTTCCTCGGGCTCGATATCCGGTCGACGGGGGCGGGCTGGAGTCGCCCACGATGGATGGGGTGGACCGGCCGCGGGGCTAGGGTCCTTACCGCTGGCTTTCTCGGCGGTCGCCCGCGTGGCCGACGGGTCTTCTAGTTGAAACAGTGCCATCAAGCGGTCGAGCGACTCGGCCTGCGAGGCCATCTCCTGGGAGGTGCCGGAGAGTTCTTCCGCCGCCGAAGCATTGCGCTGCGCCACTTGATCGACCTGGCTCATCGCGCCGTTGATTTGGTTGACCCCGGAGGCTTGTTCTTCGGAGGCGGCGGCGACCTCTTGCACCAGGTCGGCCGTCTTGCGGATCGAGGGGACGAGGTCGGTCAAGAGTTGCCCCGAGTGTTCGGCGACTTGCAGGC
Source organism: Acidobacteriota bacterium (assembly GCA_003231035.1). Lineage (GTDB taxonomy): Bacteria > Acidobacteriota > Thermoanaerobaculia > Multivoradales > SZUA-115 > SZUA-115. The sequence continues at coordinate 903 of QIHU01000293.1, read as the reverse complement.
TGGAGGCGGCCAGATCGCTGATCTCCTTGGCCGCTCCTTGGCTACGCTCGGCCAGTTTGCGGACCTCGGCGGCAACCACCGCGAAACCCCTTCCATGGTCACCGGCTCGCGCCGCCTCGATCGCCGCGTTGAGGGCCAGGAGGTTGGTTTGGTAGGCGATCTCCTCGATGATCGAGATCTTCTCGGCGATGCTCTTCATCGCGGTGACGGTCTTGACCACCGCCGAACCACTGCCTTCGGCATCTTCGGCTCCCTGGATCGCCATGCGCTCCATCTGCCGGCTGCTGCTGGCGTTCTGGCTGATCGAAGCGGTCATCTCTTCGAGGCTCGAGGTGGCCTCCTCGACGGATGCCGCCTGCTCGCTGGTTCCCTGCGACAAGCTCTGCGCGGTGGCGGAAATCTGCGAGGAAGCGGAGTTGAGGGTGCGCACCCCGGAGCGGACCTCGCCGATGGTGGCGGCGAGCTTCTCGGCCATGGTGTGCAGGGCGGTGCCCAGTTGATCACGGGCGGAGCGCGGATTGACTTGAACTCCCAGGTCACCCCCGGCGATTGCCTCCGCCACTTTGGCCATCTCGCGCAGATAGGCCACCATGTTGCGCATCGCCTGGAGCAATTGGCCGGTCTCGTCCCGCGAAGCGACCTCGATCTCGACTTCGAGATGGCCGGCCGACAACTGGTCGGCCACCGCCACCGCTTGACCGAGGGGAAGGGTGATGGAGCGAATCAGGATCACCGAAAAGAGGATCAACAGAATCAAGCAAAGGGCGCTGACCCAGCGAATCGTCTGCAAGAGGGTGGCCGAGGCTTCTTGATTGTGCCGCGCGGTGGCGAAGGCGTCGCTCATCTCCTGCAGGCAGCGCTCGCTAAGCTCCTGGAGAGCGGCTTCGACCTCGGCATAGTCCG
>QIHU01000402.1 GCA_003231035.1 Acidobacteriota bacterium | reverse complement strand
CGGTGCTTGCCCATCAACGCCTGCTCCAGCGGGCGTACACCGTAGAAGCTGTCGACCCGATCCGCGTCGGCCCCCGAGTCGAGAAGGAAACGCACCACCTCGACTCGACCGTTACTCGCCGCCAGGGCCAGCGCGGTGGAGCCGTAGCGGTTGGCGGCATCGATGGGGACGCCGCCCGCGACTAGTTTCTTCACCGTTGGCAAGTCACCGGTGCGCGCCGCGGTGAACAGGGCGTCGGCATCGGCGACAGCGGCTACGGCGGTGGCAGGGGGAGCTTCCACCTCTGCCTTGGCACCTAAGACAGCCAGCAGCGCACCCACAACGAGCAGAGTCGACAAGGTCTTCATCGGGTCACCTCTAAAGTCTTTGTGACCAGCTTACCCGATGATTGCCGGGCGCCCGCCGGCAACACTTCGAAACATGGCGCATCACTTTGCAACAGAAGGGAGATCCCAGCGACACGGCAGTCGACCATGCTTCGGTCACACCGTGGCGCCAACTCCGGCGATCACGAAGCGACAAGGAACTAACGATGGCAAAGAAATTCTGGTCTCGACCCGTTCTGGTGGTCTGTGGTTTGGTCTTTTTCGCCCTCATCGGCTTCGTGCTGCTGACCCAGCCGACGGCCGCTGGCGGCGGCGAGGCGGGTGATAGCTGGATGGCCCGGTTGCACCAGCACCTCAGTAGCCATGGCTCCGGCCACGGGGATGGCCACGGCATGGGCATGGGCAAGGGAATGCACCACCGGATGGGCCATTTCATCGAAGAGCTAGACCTGTCCGAAGACCAAAGCGCCCAACTGGCAGCCTTGCACCACACCTTGCTCGACGGCCTGGCCAACCACGGTGAAGGCCGCGCCCTCCAGCGCGACCAGCTGCTGGCGGCGGTGCAAAGCGGCACCCTGAGCAGGCTAGAGCTCGAGCAGTTGATCGACGGCCATCTGGCCGACTTCAAGACCGTGGCCTACCAAGCGGCCGAGCCGCTCGCCGCCCTGATCAACAGTTTCGACGAAGCGCAGCGGGCCAAGATGGTGGCTCACATCCAAGCGCTGCACGGCGACGATTCGTAGCTCCAGAATGCAGGGCATGCCCCACCCCGTGCGATGATTCGCGCATGATCCGGTTGGTGATGATCGACGACGACGAGAAGCTCGTCGCCCTGGTGCGGGAATACCTGGAACCGCAGGGCTTCGAGCTGCTCTTCGCCCACGATGGGCGAGCCGGTTTGGAACTGGTGGCGGCCGAGGAGCCCGCTTTGGTCATCCTCGACCTGATGCTGCCGACCCTCGACGGTCTCGAAATTTGTCGACGGCTCCGTCAGAAGAGCCAAGTGCCGATCTTGATGCTGACCGCCCGGGGCGACGACACCGACCGCATCGTCGGTCTCGAACTGGGAGCCGATGACTACCTGGGCAAGCCGTTTAATCCGCGCGAGCTGCTGGCCCGGTTGCGGGCGATCCTGCGGCGCAGCGCGGACGAAACCACGAAGTCGGTGGACGAGCCTCTGTGGGTGGGCGCGCTGAGCGTCGATCCCGCTTCACGCCGGGTCGAACTGGCCGGCCGCGAGATCGATCTGACCACCGCCGAGTTCGATCTTCTGCGCGCCCTGGCCGCGCACGCCGGGCAGGTGCTCTCCCGCGACCGCCTCCTCGAAGAGGTCCACGGCTCCGGCTGGTCAGCCTATGACCGTTCGGTCGACGTCCACGTCAGCCGTATTCGACAGAAACTCGGCGACGATCCCAAGCGGCCCGCCTTGCTCAAGACGGTGCGCGGAGTCGGCTATCAGCTGAGCCGCGATGCGGCCCATGAAGCGCCGCCCCTGAAGCACTCCCAGTGAAGACCTTCGTTCTAGCGGCGAAGATCACTCTCTTCTTCAGCCTGGTCACCGGCCTGCTTCTCGGTGGTGCCCTCTTGCTCTTCATGCGGGTGGCCGGCCACGAGATGCTGGACGAACTCGGCCTCCTGCGGACCCACCAAGGGGTTTTGATCGCCACCGAGATCGAAGCTCTCCTCGAAGACGAAGAATTCAACAGCGCCGCCGTTCACCAAAGGCTGCGTGGCGAGGAACGGAACCGAGGACTGGAGCTGCGCATCGAGCGCGGCCCCGCCGCCCTGGGTGAGCCACCGCGGCTGCCGCGCTCGCACCACTTTCACCAGAACCGGTCGGTGACCATCGCCGGGCGCAAGTGTTACCTCGTCGGAGCACCGCGACTGGAGAGCTGGGTGCCGTTGCGCCGAGAAGGCAAGCGGGTCGCCTACTTGGTGGTGCAAGGTCCGCTTCACCTCGAGTCGACTCGCCGAGCCTTCCTCGTGGGGTTGCTCCAGATCGGTGCCGTGGCCTTGGTCTGCGTCCTGGCTCTCGCCTTCTACCTCACCACGCCATTGCAACGAATGAAGCGTTCGATGGACCGGATCGCCGCCGGAGACCTCGAACATCGGGTCGCGGCCCGCGGTCTAGACGAAGTCGCCGCCATGGGCCGCAGCTTCAACACCATGGCCGAGCGCATCAACACCATGGTGACCGGGCAGAAAGAACTGATGGCCGGGGTCTCGCACGAGTTGCGCTCGCCGCTGGCGAGAATGAAGCTCCAACTGGAACTGCTGCGCGGCGAGCTAGGGGCTGCCAAGAAGGAAGGTAAAGATCGCACCCAACAGATCGAAGCGGAAGTCGACACCCTCAACGACCTCGTTGGGGAACTCCTCTTGGCCAGTCGCTTCGACCTGGATGCCGTGCCGCTCGCCCCAGAACGGCTAGAGCTGTGCGACTTAGTTGAGCAGAGCTGGCAAAGGGTCGCCGACACCGCGGCCAAGCGCAAGATCACCCTCGAATGCACCCCGGACCCCGACGCGACGCAACTGGTCGCCGATCCCACACTGACCGTGCGAATCCTCGGCAACCTGTTCGAAAACGCCGTGCGCTACGCCCGAGAAGGGGCGATTCGCGTGACCGCGATTCGCGTCCCCGGAGCCGACACCGACCGAGTCGAAATCACTGTTGCCGACCAAGGCCCCGGAGTGCCCGCCGAACAGCTGGGCCGCCTCTTCGAGCCCTTCTTCCGCGCCGACCCCTCCCGCTCGCGCAAGACCGGCGCCAACGGCCTAGGACTGATGATCGTGCGCCGTGCAGTCGAAGCGCATGGGGGCAAGGTCCGCGCGGAGCTGCGCTCTCCACGGGGACTGGCGGTGCGCTTTGATTTGGCGGCGGAGTAGGGGGCTGGAACCAGGGGAGCCGGTCACTCAAGCTGAGAAAGTTCAGGGAAAGTGTGGCGGCACGAGGGCTCTTATTTCCATATCTTGTGGTGGAGGTGGTACGGCCCCACAAGATGTGGTATGATCACCCCTTGCGATTCTCAGCGAAGGAGCGAGTTCGGTGAAGGGGAGCGAAGGGTAGGGGAGAGGCTGAGTTGTTGCCTGTTCGGCTGCCGCGCGAAGGCGTGGTGACCTCGTCTGGTAGGACGAGTGGTGCTGTATCTAGGAATCGCTGCGTGAAATTGATGGTGAATCAGTCGGTGTTCAGGTTTTTGTGAGGCAGGCTATGAGTGATCCGAAGTCCGTATCCCGAGTTTCAACCCGTCTAGAGAACGACCCTGGGGTCAAGGAGAGTCGTGGCCTGCACGTCGAGCGCCGCTTCACCGCCGTGGGGGTCGATCCTTACGACACCCTCGAGTGGGAAGTGCGCGATGCGCGGATTGCCAATGAGCAGGGGGAGACTCTCTTCGAGCAGGTGGGGGTGGAGGTTCCGGTGCCGTGGTCGCAGGCGGCGACCAATGTGGTGGTCAGCAAGTACTTTCGCGGCCACCTTGAGACTCCCGAGCGGGAGAGCAGCGTTCGGCAGCTGATCGGCCGGGTGGTGGACACTGTCGCCGGCTGGGGACAGGAGGGCGGCTATTTTGCTTCCGTCGGGGACGGCGCCGCGTTTCACGCCGAGTTGACCCACATGATGCTGCACCAGCTGGCCTGCTTCAACTCGCCGGTCTGGTTCAACGTCGGGGCGGAGAAGGATCCGCAGTGTTCGGCCTGCTTTATCAACTCGGTGGAAGACACCATGCCGGCGATTCTCGAGCTGGCCAAGACCGAGGGGATGCTGTTCAAGTTCGGCTCCGGCACGGGAACCAACTTGTCGACCCTGCGCTCCTCGGCTGAGAAGCTAGCCGGTGGCGGTACCGCTTCGGGGCCGGTCTCCTTCATGAAGGGGTTCGATGCCTTTGCCGGCGTCATCAAGAGCGGCGGCAAGACCCGGCGAGCCGCCAAGATGGTGATCTTGGATGTCGATCATCCCGATATCGTCGAGTTCATCCGCTGCAAAGAGCTGGAAGAGCGCAAGGCTTGGGCACTGATCGAGGCGGGGTACGACGGTGGTTTCAACGTCGCTGGCGGGGCCTACGACTCGGTCGCCTACCAGAACGCCAACCACTCGGTGCGGGTGAGCAGCGACTTTATGCAGGCGGTGCTCGACGATGAGGAGTGGACGACCCGCGCGGTGTGTGGCGGCGAGCCGGTCGAGAGCTATCGGGCCCGCGATCTGATGCGCATGATCAGCGAGGCGACGTGGATTTGTGGTGATCCCGGGATGCAGTTCGACACCCAAATCAACGATTGGCACACCTGTTCCAACACCGATCGGATCCGCTCGTCCAACCCGTGCAGCGAATACATGTTCCTCGACGACACGGCCTGCAATCTGGCGTCGATCAACCTGTTGAAGTTCTATGACGCGAAGACCGGCTTCGACGTGGCGAGCTTTCGCCATACGTGCGAAGTGGTGATCACGGCGATGGAGATTCTGGTCGACAACGCGAGCTACCCGACACCCAAGATCGCCGCCAACTCCCACCGCTATCGCCCTTTGGGCCTCGGTTTCGCCAATCTCGGTGCCCTGCTGATGGCCCGAGGTCTGCCCTACGACTCCGCCGCCGGGCGCGACTACGCAGGAGCGATCACGGCGTTGATGACCGGAGCCGCCTACGCCCAGTCGGCGCGGATCGCCGCCGATCTAGGACCGTTTGAAGGTTACGCCGAGAATGCCGAGCCGATGATCGAGGTCATGAAGAAGCATCGCGCGGCATTGGACGACCTTGGCGAGGAGCACGTCTCGGAGGCGCTCCGTGGCGCCGCCGCCGAGTCGTGGGATGAGGTGGTGGCGTTGGGGCTTCTCCACGGCCTGCGCAACAGTCAGATCTCGGTGCTGGCGCCCACCGGCACCATCGCCTTCATGATGGACTGCGACACCACCGGTGTGGAGCCGGACATCGCGTTGGTCAAGTACAAGCGGTTGGTGGGCGGAGGGATGATGAAGATCGTCAACCAGACGGTGCCCACGGCACTCGAACGGCTCGGTTACGACGGCGCTGCGCTGCGCTTGATCGTCGATTGGGTGGACGAACACGACACCATCGAGGGGGCGCCGGGGTTGGCCGAGAAGCATCTACCGGTCTTCGATTGTGCCTTCAAGCCAGCCCAGGGCAGTCGCTCGATCCACTACCGGGGCCACCTCAAGATGTTGGCGGCAACCCAGCCGTTCATCTCGGGAGCGATCAGCAAGACGATCAACCTACCGCAGGAGTCGACCGTCGAAGAGGTGGAACAGGCCTATATCGAAGGCTGGCAGTTGGGGCTCAAAGCGGTGGCGGTCTACCGCGATGGCAGCAAGCGCACCCAGCCCTTGGCCACCTCTCTTGGCGGTGCCAAGACGAGTACGGCCAGCCGCGAAACGAGCGACGCTACGAGCGACGATGCCAAAGATTCACGACGCTTCCGCCGCAAGCTGCCCGATGAGCGCCAGGCGATCACCCACAAATTCAGCATCAATTCCCACGAGGGCTACATCACCGTGGGGCTCTACGAGAATGGCCAGCCGGGGGAGATCTTCTTGGTGATGGCCAAGGAGGGTTCGACGATCTCCGGCATGATGGATGCTTTCGCGACTTCGGTCTCGATCGCCTTGCAGTACGGCGTGCCGCTGGCGACCTTGGTCAACAAGTTCTCCCACACCCGCTTCGAGCCTTCGGGCTTCACGCGCAATCCAGCGATCCCGATGGCCAAGTCGATCACCGACTACATCTTTCGCTGGCTGGCCTCGAAGTTCCTCGACCGGGATGCGCAGCTCGCCGCGGGGGTCATCGCACGCGACGAGCCGTTGGGGGAGGCCGCGGCCCCTTTGGCTGGCGGCGTTGAGAGCAGCCCCGCGGTCGGCGAAGGGACGCAGTTGGAACAGCCCGCCTCCTTCTACCAGCAAGATGCTCCGCCGTGCCACGAGTGCGGCTCGATCATGGTACGCAACGGTAGCTGCTACAAGTGCCTCAACTGTGGCTCGACCAGTGGTTGCAGTTGACCGAGTTTTTTGGAGAAGACGGGAATGGACCTCGGCGTCGCGATTGCATATCCTGTGACCCTATGAAAAAACCATCTAGATCGCTGGCCTGGGCTCGTGGGTCGCGCCGCTGGCTATTTCTACTCCTTTTTGGCCTGGTTCTGGGTGTGGCCGGCTGTGGCCAGTCGAGCGACTCGACCTCGGCCACGGAGCTAGCTGCTGAGAGTGACCCGCTTCCAGATGCCGAACTGGCACTCTTGGGCGGTGGAACGATTCGCCTGGCGGATCTAGCGGGCAAGGTTGTAGTGCTCGAGTTCTGGGCCACCTGGTGTTTGCCATGTCGTCGCCAAGCGGAGATCCTCGAAGAGTTGTACCCGGAGTATCGAGCCCAAGGGGTGGAATTCTTGGCCGTCGACTCGGCTGAATCAGAAGAGGTCGTGCGCAACTTTGTGGAAGATCATCCCTTCTCCTATCCGGTGGTTCTCGATCTCCACGATAAATGGGCGATCGATCTGGAAGTGGTGGGGCTTCCGACCACGGTGATCATCGACCGCGAGGGCAGGGTCGTTTTCAAGGAAACCGGTATCGCCACCGCGCAGGAACTGCGCGAAGAGCTGGCGAAAGCTGGGGTTGCGGTCAGCTGAAGCCGCGGACGAATCGCGGGTTGCCGGCCGGTTCGAGGGGCTATAGACTCCTGGGGCGGCTAGCTACTACCCCGCAGGGTTCCTACTTAACCTCCTGACCCGTGCCGCCTGCTGCCCCTAGGGCAAGCGCACCTGAGTGACTGTGATGTCCGAAGAAGCGATGCCCGAAGACGCGATCTCTGAAGACGGTCTGTCCAACAACCAGCCATTCGCCACCATCGAGGAGGCGATCGAGCGCTTTCGTCAAGGCCGGATGGTGATCCTCGTGGACGACGAGGACCGTGAGAACGAAGGCGATTTGGCCATCGCCGCTGAGAAGGTGACTCCCGATGCGATCAACTTCATGGCCCGGCAAGGCTGTGGTTTGATCTGCCTCTCGCTGCCCACCGAGCGGTGCGACGAGTTGCGCCTGCCGCTGATGGTGCAAGAGAACACCTCACCGTTCAAAACGGCTTTCACCGTTTCGATCGAGGCGCGCGGCAAGATCACTACGGGCATTTCAGCGGCCGATCGGGCGGCGACCATCTTGACGGTGGTCGATCCGGCGACCCAGCCCGAGGACCTGTTGCGTCCGGGGCACGTTTTCCCCTTGCGCGCCGTGCCGGGTGGGGTGCTCAAACGTGGTGGTCAGACCGAGGCTTCGGTCGACCTCGCGCGGCTCGCTGGCTTGACCCCCGCAGCGGTGATATGCGAGGTGATGAACGAGAACGGCACCATGGCCCGCTTGCCGGATCTGCTGCCCTTCGCCGAGCGTCACGATCTGTTGGTGGTCAAGATCGCCGACCTGGTTCGCTATCGTCTCAAGACCGAGATTCACGTTCGCTGTTTGGCCTCACCCACTCTGCCGACCGCCCTAGGCGACTTTCGTTTGCACGCCTACCGCAACGAGGTGACCGGCGAGGAACACCTTGCGTTGGTGATGGGTGACATTGGCGGCGAAGAGCCCGTGTTGGTTCGAGTCCACAGCCAGTGCTTGACCGGAGACCTCTTTGGTTCCTCGCGCTGCGATTGCGGTAGCCAGCTGCGGCAGGCGATGGCGGCGATCTCTAAAGAGGGAAGAGGGGTCCTCCTCTACTTGATGCAAGAGGGCAGGGGCATCGGCTTGATCAACAAGCTGCGCGCCTACGAGTTGCAAGAGCAAGGTCACGACACCGTGGAGGCCAACGAAGAACTCGGTTTCCGCGCCGATCAAAGGGAGTATGGAACCGGTGCTCAGATCCTGCGCGATCTGGGAGTGCGCCGGCTGCGCTTGATGACCAACAATCCCGACAAGAGCGCGGCGTTGTCCTACTACGGCCTGGAGGTGGTCGATCGGATTCCGGTGGAGGTCCCTCCCACCGAAGATACGCGCGACTATCTGCGGGTGAAGCGGGACAAGCTGGGACACTTGCTCAAGCTGAGCTGAGCGCGATCGGTGAGAAGGAAAAGCTAACCTTGCGGGTGCTGCTCGTCACCTCGCGCTTTCCCTGGCCACCTTTTCAGGGGGATCGCAAGCGCGCTCGACAGATGATCGAGGCCTTGGCAACCCAGCATCAGGTGACGGTGTTGGCTCCGGTGGCCTCGCAGGGAGCCGAATCGCAGGCTCGTGAAGGGTTGGAAGGGGTCTACTTCGAGGGCTACCGCCTGGCAGGGCCGCTGCGCCGTGGTGCCGCCATTTTGGCCGGGGCGTTGCGGGGGTGGCCGATTCAAATGGCCTTTCACCACCACCGAGATCTCGGTAGGGCACTGCGGCGCTTGGCGCCGCGCCACGATTTGGTGATCTTGCAGCTCAGCCGCCTCGCCAGCCATCTGAGCGACCTTGGGGAGACTCCGATCGTGGTCGATTTTATCGACTGCCTGTCGCTCAATGCCGCCCGCCGTGGCCGATTCGATCGCTGGTGGTTGTGGCCAGCCCTGGCTTGGGAGAGTTGGCGTTTGCGCGTCTGGGAAGGGCGGTTGCTCGAGCGCAGCGCCGCCGCGCTGGTGGTCTGCGAGCGGGATCGCGCGGCGATCGCGGCGGCGGGAGACCCCTCGGTGCCGGCCTCGCGGCTGCGGGTCGTACCGATCGCGGAGGAAGCGTCGCCGCGGCTCCCCGCCCGCTTTGCCGAGGGCGGGGCCCCCTCGGTGATCTTTACCGGCAATCTCGGCTACTTCCCCAATCGCGATGCGGCGGCTTGGTTGCTGCGCGAGGTCTGGCCGCTGCTCCGGGAGCGTCGCCCCGAGGTGCGGCTGCGTATCGCGGGGGCTCGCCCGGCGCGGCAGCTCAGACGGTGGGCTGCCCGAGTCGGGGTCTCTTTGGACGTCGACCCGCCGGACCTCAAACAGCTGATCGCGGGCGCTACCGTGGCGCTGGCGCCGCTGCGGGCCGGTTCGGGACTTGCGATCAAGGTGCTGGAGGCCTGGTCGATGGGCGTGCCGCTGGTCGCTTCGCCCTGGACGGCGGCGGGAATCACCGCCGAGGCTGGTGAAGAATTCCTGATCGCGGATAGCCCTGCGCGGTGGGTGGCGGCGATCGAACGGCTCCTTGACGAGCCGCACACCCGCGACCGTCTGGTCGCCGCGGGTCGCCGCCGGTTGGCGACGCACTACAGCCGCGAGTCGGTCCAGGACGGGTTTCTCGCCGTGGTCGAGGTGGCTACTCGACCTTGAGTCGTTGGCTGGCGCCTTCGAGTCGAGAGCGAAGCTCGGGATCGCCGCCGCCCTCTTCCTCCCACGATGTCAGAGCGTTCAGTGCCTCCGAATAGAAGCCTCGGCCGGTGTCGAGGGCGAAGAGCCGCTCGGCCTTGAGGGCGGAGATTTGGTGAAATTCGATGGCCTTGGGCCAGTCCCGAGCCCTTTGGTAGTGAAATCCGATCGCCTCGCTGAACCGTTCGAGATTGGCCGCATGCACCGTCTCCATCGCCGCCGCCACCTGCTGATGGAGGGCGCGGGCGCGGCCGGGGTGGAGGTTCTTGTAGACCGCGGCGCGGATGCTCTTGTGGATGAACTCGAAGGTTCCCTTGCGACCGCCGGGAGCCCACAGGGCGAGATCGCGGTCGAGCCGGGTGTCGGCCCAGTAGCGGGCGAACTGGCGCACCATCCAGTGATCGATCATCACTTCGAGCCCGGTTTCGACCACCGCGTCGTGCTCGCGCTCGGCTATCTGGAGGAGCTGTGCTTCGAATTTTTGGCCCACCACGGCCGCCAGGGTGAGCAGTCGTCGGGTGGAGGTGGGGAGCATCTCCACCCGACGCAAGATGGTGGATTCCGTGTCAGTGGTGTGCAAGGCGGCCATCTGCTCCGCTGAGCCGGTGAGCGACCACTGGCCGGTGGGTTGCACTTCGAGTAAGCCAAGATCCCAGAGCAAGTTGATCTGCTCCACCGTGGCCAGCGGCAAGCCCTCCGAACTCTCCACCAGCCGCTGTGCCAGCATTGGAGCCTGCTGTGTGCCGACCAGGGAAGTGGCAAGGTCGTGAACCGCTTCGCTGCTGAGTCGCTCGAGAACGATCCGCGAGCCGCCGCTCAGCGCCGCCGCGCCCTTGCGTAGGTTGCGCAGCCGCTCTTTTTGTTCCACTTCGTCGGCTCGATAGGCAGCGAGGATCCAGATGGGACGTCCTGGTAGGAGGGAGAGGAGCTTCTCGATGAGCTCGAAGGAAGCGGGGTCGGCCCAATGAAGGTCATCGAGGAAGAGGATCAGCGGTTGGGGTCTAAAGCGGCCCTTGGGAGGTGCCGCCAGGAGCGAGAATACGGAGGCCACCGCGGCCAACAGCCCTTCTTGATCGCGGCGCGGCAGCCGCCGGTGGAGCGCCGCCAGCTTGGGGTCTAACTCACCCAGCTCTGGTACCAAAGGTAGGAGGGCCGCCAAGTGTTGGCTTCCGGCCGCCGCCAGTAGCCGCTCGGCGACATCCACATCGTTGGCCACGGCATTGGAAAGTGCTTCAGAAATGGGTTGATAAGCGGTGGGAGGTGGCAGCTCATAGCTGCGCCCCTGGAGGACGGTGGCTCGGCGTTCGGAGGTCGCCTCGTGGAGAAAGGTGCGCACCAAACGGGTCTTTCCGACCCCAAGCTCGCCCTCGATCAGAGTCAACCGCCCCGCCCCGCGCAGCACCCCGGCCCACGCCGTTCTAAGCGCCTTGAGCGCCGATTCTCTGGCGACCAGCGGAACCCACGGGCCGGTCGCCTCGGCTTTCTTGGCGTCGGTGGGTGGGGCCAGGGTTTGGCCCTGGATCTGCTCGATCAGCTTCTGGGTCTCAGGCAACGGCTCGACTCCCAGTTCGCGTTCGAAAAGGCGGCGCATCTCTTCGTAGTGAGAGAGCGCACGGCTGCGGCGCCCCGACAGTGCGTAGAGGTAGATGAGGTTGCGGTGGGTCTCCTCGGAGAAAGGCTCGATGCGCAGCAGTTGGCGGGCGTATTGGAGGCCGAGTGGGTAACTGCCGGCCTGGGTGTGATGGCTGACCAGGTCGCGCAGGGCGGCCACGGCCTCTTCGCGAAGCCGTTCTTGTTCGCCGACCATCCACTCTTCGAAGTCGGGGCTGTCATTGAGGTAGAAGCCGGTGAGGAAGTCGCCAGTGTAGGCCTGGGCGGCGCGAGCCAAGTGGCTGGCGTCGATGCCGTTGTCCGACCGACCCATGCGCAGTGAATCGGAGAATAAGGCTAAGTCGAGGTTGAGGGCACCGGGGTGCAAGCGCAGCGTGCGGTGGCTGGTGAGAATCGGCGATTCGGCGCAGCCGGCACTCAGCAAGGCGCCGCGGAGATTGTAGAGCGCTTGGCGAAGGTTGCGCAGCGCGGTCGCTTCGTCCTGGTTGGACCAGAGCAGCGAAGCGAGCTGCGAACGGGGTAGCTCTCGACCTCGGTGGCAAGCGAGATAGGCGAGCAAGGCGCGGACATTCTGCGACTCGAAGCCGCTGTCGAGAGGCACGGGGGAAGAAGTCGAGTCACCAACGCGATCCGCGGGGGAGCGCGAGGAGGTCGCAGCCATGGACCTTACCTCTGTGGTGGTTGTATCGGCCAGTGTCAGACAAAGACTGAGGAGCCGCGTAGCCGAAAAAACCGAGACCTAGGTCAAAACAAAATACGAGAGACGCCCAAGTCTACCCCAGATGGGGGGTTCCCGGTCACCGCGGACGCCTTGATATGCGGTGTCAGACCCCGTTGCAGCCATTGCAAGGCCTGCCGTGAAGAAAGTGTACATATGCGCATGTATTAATTACGCACCTCCTGACGCTTTCCTGACGCCGGGTATGGACAATCGCTGACATCGGTTGATAGATGGGAGCACTCTCCATTGGGCGGCAAAGGGTCGCCAAGAGCGAACCCACGGCGTTCGGCCGGCAAGAGAGATGAGAAATCAGTTGAGATCCTCGATTCAAGAACAAAACTTATTCAAGGCCCGCCGTTCGACGAGCGGCGAGCGCCTATCGACTACGAAGTTTCCGTTAAGGCGGCGGTGCGACTCCAGCCTACGGAACCGGTGGTTTAGAGGGAGATTGTGATGGCTAGGAAGACACTCACTACGTTCGCGGCGATCGCCTTGGCGCTGATCCTGCTTCCGGCTGCCGCGTCGGCTCAATTCGCTTGTTTCCCGACTTGCGACGTGACCGATGCTCGATTCTTGAGTATGGCGGGTTCCGGTCTCGCGACTTTCAATGGCAATGAACTGAACTTCATTTTCAGCGTGCCGCCCAGCCAGCCACAGTTCATGTTTGGTATTTTCGATGGCGAAAATAGCGGTGACTGGGATTCCACCGGCGCCGCTTCCATGGTCTACACCCTGTTCGCCGATCCGACCGCGGCCGGCACGGGCACCGTCTTTCTGGACAGTTGGACCGACGCGGACTTCATCGACAACGGCTGGAGGGATTTCACCATCGCCCATTCCCCCGCCGCCCTGTCGCCGAGCGGAAACTTCTTCTACCGGCTGCAGATTCAGCTGGTGGGTGCCGATCCTCTAGCTTGGACCAACTTCAAGGTGCGCACGCAGGATACGAACGGCTTCGAGTTGCAGCCTCAGGCCTTCTCATTCTCAGCCTTCTTGTTCACCGGCAATGACTTGGCCACGGTCTATCCAGCCTTCCCGGCGCTGACTCCCACCAGCTACGACGGTACCTGGGAGTTCTTCGTCCGCACCGAGAGTTCGACCAACTCCTTGAGCTTCTGGGATGGTGACTTGGACTACGGACAGGCCGATTGCAATCTTTTCTTCCAAGATACGGACGATCCTGACACTCCGGGCGCTCCCTTCCTGCCGCCGTGGGCGGCACCGACGAACGTGCCCGAAGGTGTTGCGGTTGGCCTGGTCAAGTCTTGCGGGCAAGTGACCGGCGATCCGGCCGACGACGCCACGGACTTCGCTCCTTTCCAGCGGCCTCCGAGCGTCAACTACACGGTCTTTACCCCGATGGGCTTTCCGGCGAGCAACAGCAACCCCTCTGGCAACCTCGAGTGGGAGGCCTTCACGCTGACCACCGGAGGTGGCGGCGATGTCGCAGTTCCGGCTCTGCCAGCCGGTACCTACACCATCCAAATGGGTGGAATGGACTTGAGTAACTTCAACTCCTGGCGGCTGCCCGGTACCGTGGTCGGTATCTGCGTGGACGGCACCGATTGCACTCCGCGTTTGAACCCGTATCTGGTGGGCGATACCGTCTTCTTTGATCCTAGCGGTGACGGTACGCAGGACCCCGGCGAGCCTGGCATTCCCGGGGTTCTAGTGAACTTGATTGACGCGGGTGGTGAGATCAAGGGTACTGAGACCACGGACAGCAACGGCGAGTACACGTTCCAAGTTCGCCCCGGAATGTTCACTGTTGAGGTGGATTCTTCGAATTTCGGCCCCGGCGGCGCCCTCGAAGGTTTGACCTCCACCACTGGCAACTCGCTCACCCGAACCGTGGTCGACGCCAACATCCTGACCTACGACTTCGGCTATGAAGGCAACAGCTCGATCGGTGACTTCGTTTGGTACGACGCCAACGGCAATGGCCTGCAAGACGACGGCCCCGATTCCGGCCTAGGCGGTGTGGAGGTCAATCTGACCGAAGCGGGCCCGGATATGACATTCGGTACCCCGGACGATGTTCTCTTCCCGTCGATGACCACCGCGGCCAACGGTTTCTACGACTTCCTACCGGGTGGATGTCAACGAGGCGACCTTGCCGGCGGGCGTCAGCTTGACCACCGCCAACGAGCCGCTGGATGTAACCCTGGCCCTCAACGAAGACTTCAACGACGCCGATTTCGGCTATGTCGGCGGTACCGGTAGCCTCGGCGACCGCGTTTGGTTGGACCGCAACGGCGACGGAATCCAGGATTCCGGCGAGCCGGGTCTTGATGGCGTCACGGTAACCCTCTTTGCCGATCTCGATGGCGACGGCAGCGACGAGTTCACCGACACCGCCACAACGGTGGGTGGCCTCTATAGCTTCACCAATAGCTACCGGGTCGCGGTGGATGTCTCCACCTTGCCCGCCGCGGTGACCCAGACTTTCGACCTCGATGGTCTGGCTACCGCCAACGAAGCCACCGCCTCCCTGAGCGACGGCCAGAATCGCACCGATGTGGACTTCGGCTATGTCGGCCCCGGTTCGATCGGCGATCGGGTCTGGCTCGACCTCAACGGCGACGGCGTCCAAGATCCCAATGAGCCCGGCATCAACGGCGCCACCGTGGAACTGCGCGATGGCAACGGTGTCCTGATCGACAGCCAGAGCACCTCGGGTGATGGCAACTACCTGTTCGACGGCCTGCTGCTCGGCAACTACACGGTGACGGTGGTTCCCGCCACCTTGCCGGGAGGCCTCGATCCGACCTTCGACCTCGATGGCATCGCCACTCCGCACACGGCGCAAATCGCCTTGACCCCGGGCCGAGAGAACCGCGATGACGTCGACTTCGGCTACCGCGGCAACGGTTCGATCGGTGATCGCGTGTGGCTCGATTCAAACGGTGACGGCAACCAGAACCCTGGTGAACTGGGAATCAACGGGGTTACGGTCACCTTGACCGACAGCGGCGGCAACGTGGTCGGCGTGCAGGTGACGGCGGGTGACGGCCTCTACAACTTCCCGAATCTGCTTGCCGATACCTACACGGTGACGGTCGATCCGTCGACCTTGCCTCCGGGCTTGGCGGCGACCTTCGATCTCGATGGGATCGCCACGCCGGACACCGCGACCGTCCCACTGGCGGCCAGTCAGAATCGAACCGATGTCGATTTCGGCTACCGCGGCGCCGGTTCGATCGGCGATCGAGTCTGGAATGACACCAACGGTGACGGAATCCAAGATCCGGGCGAGGTCGGGATCAACAACGTGACCGTCAACCTGCTGGATGCTGGCGGTGTGCTGATCGCCACCACCACCACCACGGGCGACGGAGACTACCTCTTCCCGAACCTGCCGGTCGGTAGTTACACGGTGGTCGTCGACGACACCACCCTGCCGGCGGGGGTGAGCCCGACCTTCGACCTCGACGGGGTCGCCACTCCGCACCAAGCGAGCTTGGTGCTCGGACCGGGCGAGATGCGCGACGACGTCGACTTTGGTTACAACTCGTCCTCCGAAAGCATCTGC
>QIHU01000539.1 GCA_003231035.1 Acidobacteriota bacterium | reverse complement strand
CCCCTGCAAGTACAGAATTCTTCTTCATTCCGCTCCTCCTTAAAATTGGCTTACCGAGCGCCCAGAATGGACGTACGGCCAGTTCCCACTGATCTCCTCGCCTCAACGAGAGGACGAAGAAATCAAGCCAGGCGCCCGTCCGCTCAGCGGCGGCACCCTAACTACGCGAGCGAACTTGGAAAAAGAGATCCGAGCCCTCGGCAGGCTTCCCAGCTACCGACTTGGCGCCAAGGCGCCCGCGCGGCCCTAGTCTACTACCAACCGCTTGCGTTGCAGTCACTATCCTATCTGGCTGCTAGAAGTCGTGAACGTTACCGAGGAAAAGCGTCGCAACGAAGTCGGAGAGAAGAAAGGGCTAGGGCGTGCCGGCCGATTCCCCTTCGCCGCGCCCCCTGGATCCCATCCGACGGTGCACCTCGATAACCCCCGGAATGGCGCGGATTCCCTTGAGGAGTTTCTCCAGCTGCTTGAGATCCTTCAAAGCACAGACCACGGTGATCTCGCCGCGACCGGTTTCGAAGGTATCGGCCTCGATATGGGTGATGTTGGAGCCCAGCTTGGCGATCGCGTCGGTCAGTCTTGCCAGCATGCCCGGCCGATCGGCGGTCTCGATCGCCAAAGTGATCTGGTACCGATCTTCGCGGCCTTGCGCCCAATTCACCTCGATCTCACGCTCAGGATGGAACAACAAATTGCGCACATTCGGGCAGCTGCGCGAGTGTACCGAGACCCCTCGGCCGCGGGTTATGTAGCCGACGATTTCTTCGCCCGGCAACGGATTGCAACACTTGGCAAGAAACGCTAGAAGATCGCTCTGCCCTTTGACTTCAATCGCATGGCTACCCCCGCCAAAGACCTTACGCACTGCCTGGCGCAGCATGCCGGCCGCCTCCGTGGTGCGGGAGAGTTGCTCATCGCTGAGAATCCTGGGCAGAATCGCCCTGGGGTTCGCCTTGCCAAAGCCAATGGCGCTCAACAGATCCTCGCTGCGCGCATAGCCTTCGGAACTGAGAAAGGGCTCCAGCTTCGGCTCGCCGAGAAATCGCTTCAGGCTCATCTTGTAGCGCCGCAGCTCTTTTTCCAAGACCCGTCCACCGATATCCATGGCGCGCTTTTTCTGCTCGGTATTGAGCCAATGCCGAATCTTGTTCTTCGCCCGTGAGGTGACGACGAAACTCAACCAGTCGCCGCTAGGGTCGCGATTCGGGTTGGTCATCACCTCAACCTGATCGCCATTGGCCAACGCGGTTCGTAGCGGCACTAGCCGACCGTTGACCCGCGCTCCCACACAGTGGTGGCCGACTTCGGTGTGGACGCGATAGGCGAAATCGACCGGTGTCGCTCCCCGCGGGAAGGACATCACCTCGCCCTTGGGAGTGAACACGTAAACTTCATCCGGGTAGAGGTCGACCTTGAGGCCGGTCAGGAAGGTCCGCGGGTCCTGAACCTCCTTTTGCCACTCGAGCAGCTGGCGCAACCAAGCGATGTTGGGATCGTCTTGCGGGCTGTCGTCCTTGCCTGCCTTGTAGCGCCAGTGGGCGGCGATGCCTTCCTCGGCGACCAGATCCATCTCAGTGGTCCGAATCTGCACTTCAAACGGCTGCCCAGTGGCACCGACAACGGTGGTGTGCAGCGATTGGTAGAGATTGGGCTTGGGCATCGCGATGTAGTCCTTGAACCGTCCTGGGACTGGCCGCCAGTGCTGATGCACCACGCCGAGAACCGCATACACGTCGCGCAAGCTGGTGGTGACGGCGCGAAAGGCTAGGTAGTCGTAGAGCTGCGAGATATCGATCTCCTGGCGCCGCAGCTTGCGGTAGATCGAGTAGTAGCGCTTGACCCTAAAGCTGATCTCAGCCTCGATTCCCGCCTCTTTCAGGCTCTCTCGCAACCGCTGGTCTGTCGCCTGGATCAGATCGTGGCCGACCTTGAGTTTCTCTTCGATCTTGCCGTGCAACTCGCTGAACTGGTGGGGATAGAGGAAATAGAAGGCTAGATCTTCGAGATCCCCCTGTACGCGGGCCATGCCGAGCCGATGCGCGATCGGCGCGTAGATTTCCAGCGTCTCGCGGGAGATGCGCCTGCGCTTGTCCGGCGGCAGATGCTCCAGAGTCATCATGTTGTGCAACCGGTCGGCCAGTTTGACCACGATGACCCGGATATCCTGCGCCGAGGCCAGAATCATCTTGCGGAATGTCTCCGCCTGGGCTTCGTCCTGGCGCACATAGGAGTGCTGGCCGATCTTGGTCACCCCATCGACGATCTCAGCGACCTCTTCGCCAAATCGATCCGCCAGCTCATCGCGGGTGCACAGAGTGTCCTCGAGAACGTCGTGCAAAAGGCCCACGGCGACCGAGGTGTCGTCGAACTTGAGGCCAGCGAGGATGTAGGCCACATGGAGCGGATGGGTCACATAGGGTTCGCCGGAGCGACGGCGTTGATCCCCATGCGACTGGGCGGAGAAGTCGTAGACCCGGCGTAGGAACTCCTCGCCCACCGGGCGACCGTGCGTACCCAACAGCTCCAGCACGTCCTCAAAACGCACCGCTGCCGGCTCTTGAACCGGTGGTGGAGGAAGACTCTTGACCCTAGCCATACGGTAGCGGCATCAGCCACCACAACAGCGAGGAGCCAACGCCAGGCAGAGTATATGGCTAGACGATCCGCGAGTGCGAATTGCGGCTACGCTACCCGGCCCCGCTTGCCAGCCTTCGAATTCGAACCCCCGGAGCGCGTCCGGCTAGCCCGAGCTTCAGCGCCGAAGTATTGCTCCCACAGCACGGCAAAGGGGCAGGCGATGAAAACCGAGGAATAGGTACCGACGACCACACCGATCATCACCACGAAGGCGAAGCCGTGAATCACCTCACCGCCGAGGAAAAACAGGGCGCAGACGGCCAGCAGGGTGGTGAAAGAGGTCAGGATGGTCCGCGAGAGGGTCTGATTGAGGCTGAGGTTCACCCGCTCGAGTACCGGCAGCCGTCGGTTGCGGTTGGTCATGTTCTCACGCACTCGGTCGAAGATGACCACACTGTCGTTCACCGAATAACCGACCACGGTGAGGAAGGCGGCCACGGTCGTCAAGTTGAACTCGAAGCCCCCCAGGACGAAAAGACCCAGGGTAATACTTACGTCGTGAACCACCGCGACTAAGGCTCCGATGCCAAAGCGCAGCTCGAAGCGGACCCAGATATAGCCCAGCATTCCGAGCATCGACATGACGATCGCCAAGAGACCCTTCTGGCGCAGCTCCTTGCCCACCACCGGGCCCACGGCACCTCCCCCTTCGACCGACAGGTTGCCCAGCGCGACGTTGTCTTTCATCCACGCCGCCGCTTCGCTACTCACCCCTGCCACGGAGGTCACCTCATCCCAGGAGCGGATGATGCTCTTCTCCTTGCGCAAGTCGGCGACCACCTGGGCCACTCCACTGTAATGGCCGAGCCCGGCGTCTGGCTCCGACTCCACCACGCCGTCCGGATCCGCATCCACCATGGCTGCCGCCAACGCGCTGGCACCATCGCGATTGAGGTCCAGAGTTTGGGTCAGGTCAGCGTTGTACTTGCGGTTCAATGCCTCGACGATGGTCTTGCGGCCGCCGATTTGGGGGCTCGCGGGGTCGTCACCCTCGGTACCTTCAGTCGATTCCAAAGCCTCCGCTTCAAGTGCGGCGAGTTCCGCCTTGGAGGGATCGACGGCCTTGGTCTTGATCAGAACCTTGTTGGCATCGGCACCACCGAACTGCTGGAGCTGAGCATCCTTGACCCCAGCATCGATCAACGCAGCGCGCAGTTCACCGATGTCCGGTTCTTCGCTGAACACCACCGTCAGCTGAGTGCCGCCAGCGAAGTCGATCCCGACGTTCAGGCTGACGAAAAAGAGGGCTAAGATCCCGAGCACCATAAGCGCAAGGGAGATCGGCACGAAGACCTTGCGGTACTTCATGAAGTCGATTTGAATATCGCGGAGAAATGCCATGACCTTGTGCTCCTGCCTAGATCGAGAGCCGCTCGACCCGCTCGCGGCGGGAGAGGACGAGATCGAAGATAAAGCGGCTGACGAACACCGCGGTAAACAGCGACGCCAAGATGCCGATGGAGAGAGTGACCGCGAAACCACGGATCGGTCCGGTTCCGAACTGGAAGAGGAATAAGGCCGCGATCAAAGTGGTGAAGTTCGCGTCGAGGATGGTCGAGAGCGCCTTGGAGAAGCCCGAGTCGACCGCCGATTTGACGGTACGCCCAGACCGCAGCTCCTCGCGGATGCGCTCGAAAATCAGCACGTTGGCATCCACCGCCATGCCGATCACCAAGACGATTCCGGCCAAGCCAGGCAGGGTCAGAGTTGCCCCCAAACCGGCGAGAGCGCCGAGCACTAGAACCACATTGAGAGTCAACGCAAGAACCGCGTTGAGCCCCGAGAACCGGTAGACGACAACCATCATCAAGACGACGAGAAGGGAACCGATGGTGATCGCGCGAACCCCCTTGTTGATCGAGTCTCGGCCGAGCGACGGCCGCACGGTGCGCTCTTCCAGGTACTCGATACCGGCAGGCAGCGCGCCGGAACGCAGCACCAACGACAAGTCGTCGACCTCCTCACGGGTGAAAGAACCCGAGATCTGCCCGGTGTCGCTGATGCGCTCGTTGATCACCGGAGCGGACTGCACCACGCCGTCCAAGATAATTGCCAAGTTGCGGCCGACGTTCTCTGAAGTCGCGGCCCCAAAGATGTCACCGCCCTCGGGGGTCAGGTCAAAAATGACCACCGGCTTGCCAAATTGATCGCCCGCTCCACGCGCGGTGCGCAACTCGCGTCCGGTGATCACCCGCCGCGTTTCGATCGGCCAGTAGTTGCGACCCACTTCTTGCATCAACGAGTCGCGCACGATCTGGGGGAAGATCTCATAGTCCGGCGGCAAGGATCCGCCGAAGGCGCCGAACAAGGCTTCGCGGCTCTCCTGCGGCCCCACGCTTGGATGGGCGAAGCGAAATTCCAGGAAAGCGGTACTTTGGATCAACTCGCGGATGCGGTCCGGATCGTCGACGCCCGGCAGCTGTACCACCAGGCGGTCGTCTCCGCCGCCACCTTGGCGAGAGATCAGCGGCTCCGAAACGCCGTAGGCGTCCACTCGGTTGCGAATCGTCTGCTCCGCTTGGGCCACCGCTTGCGACTTGAGCTGTTCGCGGTAGAAGATCTCCATCGAGAAGCGAAGTTCCTCGCCCGATCGATTCCAAGCCCAACCGCTCAGATACTTTTCGGCCTGCTCCTTCACCGCGTCATCGCGATCTCTCGGTACGCCGTTCATCGTGAACTGCGTGTCGCCGGTACGGGTCACGGTGACGGTGCTGAGTCCTTCTTCCTGCATCTGCTGGCGCATGCGCTCCATGTCTTTGTCCGTCTCCGAACGCAGCGCGTCGTCGGTCTTCACATGCAACAGCATATGCATGCCGCCTTGAAGATCGAGACCCAAACGGATCTTTTCCTCTAAGGGATAGGCGGACAGGACCGCCATGGCAAGGACGAACACGATCGCGATCGCGCGCCATGTGAGGCTATGCTTCATGACTTCGTTCCTTTCCCCTCAGGGGACTTACCCGGGGTCGGCGCGAGGCCAGCGACCGCCGACTTGGACACTTTGAGCTTGACGTTGTCCGCGACCTTGAGCAGCACGATTCCGTCCTCCACCGCCACCACTTGGCCGTGAAGCCCTCCATTGGTGACCACCCGGTCCCCTTTTTGGAGGTTGTCGACCACCGACTTAAGCTCCCGGCGCTGCTTGCGCATCGGGGCGATCAGCAGGAAGTAAAAGATGGCGAAAATGATCAACACCGGCGCCAGTTGCTTGATCATGTCAAACCCCGATGGGGCTCCAGCCTGAGCGAACACTAGCGGCGCCCACTCGGCGGGCGGCAGACTCAACAGTTTCATCAAAGTTCCTCGGTAGACTCCCA
This sequence comes from Acidobacteriota bacterium, assembly GCA_003231035.1. GTDB lineage: Bacteria > Acidobacteriota > Thermoanaerobaculia > Multivoradales > SZUA-115 > SZUA-115. Next base: position 6,378 of record QIHU01000539.1, on the reverse strand, counting down.
ACCCGCCCGCACCTTCCCTCCTCTAGCCCTAAGTTGGGTAAAACCCGAATTGGGTAAAACCCGAACCGGGCACCGCGCGGCGGGAGGACAAGGCGGGGATCATGTCAACTAACGGTGGCGTGGCGAGCGGCGTTCATCCTTCGCGCTCCGAAGCGCTGGAGACTCACTGTCCCTCTTCGCCTCGCTGCGCAAAGTATTCAGAGGCGAATTCGCTCAGCCCGCCAGACCCGATAGATTGTCTCAGATCCCGCATGAAGTCAAGATAATGGCGCAGGTTGTGCAATGTCGCCAGAACCTTGCCGGTGACCTCTCCCGTCTTCATCAAATGGTGCATGAAGGCGCGGCTGACCCGTCGGCAGGCAGGACACTCGCAACCCTCTTCGATCGGCCGTGGATCCTCGCGGTAGCGCGAGTTCTTGATACGCACCAAACCCTGGCGGGTGAAGAGCCCTCCATGGCGCGCGTTGCGCGCCGGCAGAACGCAGTCGAAGAGGTCCACCCCGTGCTCCACGGCATGCAGGATGTCCTCGGGATAGCCGACCCCCATCAGATACCGGGGTTTGTCGGCGGGCAGGGCCGGAGCGGTCCACTCGACAACTTGCCGGCGGGGCTCTTTCGACTCGCCCACGCTAACCCCACCCATCGCGTAGCCGGCAAAGTCCAGTTCCCTCAACTCGGCCGCGGCACGTTGGCGCAGCCGGGGATAGACACTGCCCTGAGCGATGCCAAACAGGCCGTGGCCGGGTCGATCCCGCCACGCCGCCCGCGCCCGCCGCGCCCAATCCAGGGTTAGATCGAGCGACCTCTCCGCTTCGGTCTCGGTCACCGGCCAGGGCGGACATTCGTCGAGCACCATCGCGATATCGACCCCCAGCCGCCGCTGAGCATCCACTACCCCTTCCGGGGTAAAACGCAGCGGCGACCCATCGAGATGGCTGCGAAAGGTCACTCCACCACCGTCGATCTCGCGCAGCGAGGCCAAGCTAAAGACCTGGTACCCCCCGCTATCGGTGATCAGGGGCCGCTTCCAGCCGGTGAACTGGTGCAGCCCCCCCAACCGTTCGATGCGCTCGATCCCGGGACGCAGAGTCAGGTGGTACAGGTTGGCCAGCATGATCGAGCCACCCGCCGCCTCCAACTCTTCGGGCCCCATCCCCTTCACTGCTCCCAGGGTCCCCACCGGCATGAAGGCTGGAGTTTCGATCACCCCGTGCGCGGTGGTCAGCCGTCCTTGTCGAGCCGCACCTTCTTCGGCGGTAATTTCGAAGGCCAAGCTCATTGCGGATTTCGGGAACGAAGGACTCGGCTACTTCCCGGATCCGAGGTCCACGACCTTGACCTCAACATCCCCCGGTAAATCGAGCGTAAAGCGATCGGCGGAGAGTTCCGTGTTGACCACCAGCTCGTCAAAACGGAATTCGGTGACATCGCCGTCCCCGTCCTTGTACAACAGTCGCTGCGGCAGAAAGAGCTCTGGATCGATCCAAATGGTGATCGAACGCAGCCGCTTGGCGATCCGTTCGTAGCGCGGTGTCAACTCTAGCCGGTAGGGCTTGCTCACATCGTCCGGGAATGCGGCGGCGATATCGAAGTACTCTTCGAGCGCCGCCATGTTGCCCCCGGCCCCCATGTACTTGAGCACCCGCGCCGATTGCTGACCCACGTGCAGTCGGTCGGCCCGGCCCAGGTCGCGGTACCAAGAAGTCATCGTCCCTTCGTTGACCAAGACGGTAATCGGGTCCGGGCTCTGGTACTCCCAGAGCACGTCACTGGGCGCTGAGTAGTAGAACCGGCCCCGAGACTCTTCGGGCTTGAGCAAGAACTCGCCCGTCTGAATCTGCACGAAAGTGGCGACGAGGGTCTCGATTTTTTCTTGCTCGCTTTTCACCCGATTGAGCAGGACCTCGACCTTCCGCGGAGAGGAGAGCCCTTCCGCTCGCGGGTCGACGATGGTGGAATCGTCAGCGGCGGCGGCTGGTAACGAGAGCCAGGCCATGCAAAGCACAGCCAGAAGCAGGGAAGGCACGGGGTGATGATGTTTCATTGCAGGGGTCAACCTCCTCACGAGAGATCTAGCATGGACTATGCCAGGAGGTGGAGTGGCAAGATCGTACCCTCACCCGCGATCCCGCGCAACAAGGCCCGACGACCCACTCCCCCTCAGAACAGGCTATTGAGGTCTTCGACCAAAGCTCCGCAAAGGCTCAGATTGGGTTCAGCGACAAAAAAATGGCCCCCTCGTAGCATCCGCAACTTGAAGCTCGCCCGGCTATGAGGGGCCCACTCTTGGAGATCCTCTCGCGGTACTTCAACATCCGACAAGCCACCGAAGGCCGAGATCGGGCAGTCTAGCGCCGCCTCCTCGCGGTAGTCCAAAGTCTCGTTGAGCTCGAAGTCGGCGCGCAACAGTGGGAGCAGCATCTGCATCAACTCGGGGTGGGCCAATACTTCGTCAGGAGTCCCGTCGAGCTCGCGCAATTTGGCGATGAACTCCTCCTCGGGGAGGTCGTAGTAGATGTCGTCGTCCTTGGGCGGCAACTGCGGTGGTCGCCGTGCCGAAACGAAGAGCCACACGGGCTGCGGCAAACCCTCTCGGCGCAGCCGACGAGCCAGTTCGAAGCCAATCAAGGCACCCATCGAGTGGCCGAAGAAAGCAAAGGGGCGCTCCAGTTCCGACCCCAGCCCTTCGACCAAGCCATCGAGCAGCGCATCCAAGCGGCGAAAGGGCGTTTCTCGAATCCGGCTGGCGCGGCCTGGAAGTTCCACCGGAACCACCTCGATGGTCTCGGGAAACCGCGCACTCCATCCTCGGTAGGTGGTGGCGCCGCCGCCAGCGAAAGGGAAGCAGAACAACCTCAAGCGCGCTTGCGGTCTAGGTTTGGGAAAGGCGAGCCACCGGTTGCGGCTGAACTGGGTGGGTGGTGTCATGGTTCGCATGTTCTACCGCAAAGTTCGCCACAGCGCCAGCCTTGCCTCATCCACAAGCCGGTGTTGCTCCCACCAGCATTGACAGTCCCCAAGGCCGATGCTACGTTCCCGACCCTCTGAGAGATTTTCGACGCCGCCGCGAGACGGCGTTAGCGGTTCTTGGATCCGGTCCAATCAGGAGCAAAACTACGATGGCTGATCTCGGCAAGAAGCACGAATGTGAAACCTGCGGCATGAAGTTCTACGACCTCGGCAAGGCTGAGGCGATCTGTCCCAAGTGTGGCCCCCCGGAAAAAGAGCCCGAAGAGGAAGCGACCGACACTGAAAAAGACGACGAATAGCGCCGAAAGTCGCTTCGCCCTCGGCCTGGGAGCCAACCTCGGCCGGCCCGAAGAGACCCTCGCCGAGGCGATCGATCAACTGGCCGCCGCCCTGGGGCCACTGCGGGTGGCCGCCCTCTACCGCTCCCCTGCTATCTCGCCCATCCGGCAACCCGACTTCCTCAACACGGCGGTCACCGGGATCACCGCGCTGGCGCCGTCCTTGCTCCTCGCCATCGCCAAGAGAATCGAGTTCAACGGCGGCCGCCGCCTCGCCGCCCGCTGGGCACCGCGCCCCTTGGATATCGACCTACTGCTAGTCGGCTCGCAAAGTCGCCACTACCCCGAGCTGACCCTGCCCCATCCACGTCTAAGGCTTCGCCGCTTCGTCCTCGCCCCGCTGGCCGAACTGCATCCAGACTGGGCCCTGCCCCCGGACGGGCAGACCGCCGCCGCGCTTCTTCACGCTGTCGGCCAAGAGGAAACGGTGGTCAAGCTCGACTGGACAGAACCGAGGCTAGCCTCCCCAACGGCAGGATAGAAGACGTCAGCATAGAATCGCCGCATGCTGGATGCGCTTCTGATTCTCTTTGCCCTGGTGGTTTGGGGCGGCCATGTCGTCGTACCCTGGCGACTCGCCGGCCAGCCGGCGGAGAATCAACAACCCTGGCGCCTGGCCGCCCTGCCAACCCTCCTCGCCGCCGCTCTGGTCTTCTTCACCCAGCTGGCGCTCTACCCAGACCGCGCGATCGCCGGAGGATTGGCCACCTTCCCCCAGGGAAACGGCTTCAGCCGCCTGCTGACCCTGCTCTTCCTCGCCACCCTGGCGACCGACCTCCTGATGTTCCTGGCGGGCCCTCGCTTGGAAAAACTCGGCTGGCGACTCGCCGCCTTCGCCGCCCTGCCACTCCTTTTCACCCTAGGGTTGGCCGCTGAGGTGATGAGAATCGGCCAAGGTCCCCTCGGCGAGCCCTTGCTGGTCTGGTCCGCCGTGCTGGCGCGCACCGTAATCGCTCTGGCCGCCGGAGAACTCTGCCTTCGCCAACGACCACTGTGGAGCCCGTTGGCCGCCCTGGCGGTTCCGCTCTACTTAGTTTCCCTCCCCCGCCCCTTGCGCGCTGGCCTTTGGGAGCTTGGACTGGGGATGACCGTCCTCGCCGCCACCTTCTTGCTACTCATCGCCCGCTGGCTACCCCAACGCTACCGCCGACCCGCTTTGGGAGCCGGCCTTCTCCTGATCGCCCTCCTCTTTTCCCAAGCAGCCACCCTCTCCGAAGCGCTCTCCGGCGCCATGTCCTAGCCACCAAGTCGGCAATCGGCGACTTGCGACGGTGCCTCAGTTGCTTTACCGTGCGTAGCATGAATCACAGAACAGCGTCCGTTTGGTACAAGCAGCTGCATTGGCAGATCCTTGGTGCGATGATCTTGGGAACGGGGGCGGGGTTATTGGGAGGCCCTGAACTCGCCGCCCAGATCGGCTGGATCGGCAGCCTCTTCGTCAAGCTGCTGAAAATGGTGATCGTGCCCCTGGTGGTCGCCTCGATCATCACCGGCGTGGCTTCCGTCGGCGGCGGACGCAGTCTCGGCAGATTGTTCAGCAAGACGCTGAGCTACTACGTACTCACCAGCCTTTTGGCTGCGCTGGTCGGCCTACTGCTGGTCAATCTCATCAAGCCTGGGATCGGTGCCAACTTGGTCAACGTCGAGGGCAAGGAGCTGCCGGATCTTTCCACCGCCACCTCGCCCTCGGAGCTGGTTCTCTCGTTCATCCCCGAAAACGTGGTCGAGGCCGCCGCTAACGCCGACATGATCGCGGTGATTCTCTTCTGCATCCTCTTCGGCCTCGCCGTCGCCGGTCTGCCCGACAAGCCTCGCGAAACGATCCTCGGCTTCTTCAACGCCGTCTTCCAGACCATGATGAAACTGACCGGATGGGTGATCATGTTGGCACCGATCGGCGTCTTTGGCCTCATCGTTCGCGTCGTCGGGAACACTGGCCTTGCCTCCTTCAAGGCACTAGGGCTCTACATGGTGACCGTTGCCGCCGGCCTTACCATCCACCTCTTTTTGGTGCTGCCCCTGCTGTTGATCTTGCTCGGCAGGATCAACCCCTTGATCCACTTCAAGAACATGATCCAGCCCCTCATCCTCGCCTTTTCTTCGAGCACTTCGATGGGCACCCTCCCGGTGACCATCACCGCGGTCGAGAAGCGGGTCGGCGTCTCCAACAAGATCTCCTCCTTCGTCCTACCGATGGGGGCCACCGTCAACATGGACGGCACCGCCCTCTACGAATGCGCCGGCGTCATCTTCATCTCCCAGGTCCTCGGCTATCACCTCTCCTTGACCGCCCAACTGGTCGTAGTCTTGACCGCCCTACTCGCCTCGATCGGCGCCGCCGCCGTACCCTCGGCCGGCCTGGTGATCATCTTCCTGGTACTAGAAGCAGTAGGACTGCGCGGCCCCGAAGTCGACGTCATCGTAGGCGCCATGCTAGCCGTGGATCGCCCCCTAGACATGATGCGCACCTCCGTCAACGTCTTCAGCGATTCGTGTGGTGCCGCTATTATTGCGCGCTCGGAGGGGGAGAGTGATGTGGACTCTGAGGTCCGCTCCGCCGCTTAGGTGACTCGGCGCGGCACCACTCTCATATTCAATTTTCAGGGGTCCCTCGCCGGGACCCCTCGCCCACCCACACCCCCGCCCTTTATTTATGGGGGTTTCTCGCCGAAACCCCCTCGCCGCAAGAAGCGTCGTTCTTGCGGCTCACCCCGTAGGAGTCCGGCCCCCACCCACCCACCCACTCTTTTTTTTATGGGGACCTCTCGCCGAGGTCCCCTCAACCGAAAAAACGTCGTTTTTCGGTTTTCACCCCTAAGGCGTCCGGCCTAGTCGGCCGGGCTCGCCTCGCGGCTCGCACGCTCTGCTCAGCACCCTGCCCTCCCCAAGACGCGAAGCGGCGAGGACTCAGTGCCCCACCCCGGACAGCGGTACCGAGAGCCGAGCGCAGCGAGGCGCGAGGACGAAAAAATACTCCAACAAAGAGTCCGTCTCTCCCGCGCAGTGGCCTAAGGCTGCGAGCACCGACCGTCGGAGGGCACGAATCGGCTCGTGGAGGATCAGCGCCCGT
>QIHU01000801.1 GCA_003231035.1 Acidobacteriota bacterium | reverse complement strand
AGCGATTCGCCGGAAATATTGATCGTCAGGGCGGTGATCTTCTGGTCGCCCACGAAGGTGGCGTCGGCCAGCGCCTTGAGGCTACGGTGCAGGACCCAGCGGTCGATCGAAGAGATCAAGCGGTACCGTTCCGCCACTGGGATGAAGCGCTCCGGTTCGACGATCTTTCCTTCCTCGTCCACCATGCGCAAGAGGACTTCCACCATCAACTCGCCCTCGGTGAACCCGCCTAAGGGACGAATCGGCTGGCAATAGAGGAGAAAGCTGTCCTCTTCGAGAGCTTTGGAGATGCGGTGGATCCACTGCATCTGACCGCGTCGGTGAGAGATGCCGGAGTCGCCGGGCTGGTGCTCGTAGATGACGTTGCGTCCTTTTTCCTTGGCTAGCTGGCAGGCCGCGTCGGCGGCGAGCATCAAGCGACTGACCTGATCCTCTTCGCGACGCTGCGCCAGGCCGATGGAAGCGGCGATGTCGAAGGTCTTGTCGAGCCAGGAAAAGGTGAACTCTTTGAAGGCGGAGCGAATCCGTTTCGCCTGTTGGTAGGCCTCGGCCGCGGTGCAGCCCACCAGCAGGAGGCCAAACTCGTCGGCGCCGAGGCGGGCCAGAGTGTTGCTGTTGGTCACTCGATTGCCCAAGAAGTCGGCCACTCGCCGCAGGATCTCATCGCCCGCCAGATAGCCACAGGTGTCGTTGATTACCGTGAAGGGGTCGATGTCGAGGTGGAGGACAGCGGTCAGTTGGAGTTCGCTTGGAGTGGTCTGGAGACTCTCTTCCATGCGGCGCTCGAACTCGGCGCGGTTGATCAAACCGGTGAGCCGGTCATGGCTAACGAGGTAGTTCATCTCGCGTTCCATGTCGCGCACCCCGGTGACGTCCTTGAACGCCAGGACGACGCCGATCACCTCGCCGTTGCGACCCCGCACCGGCGCCGCCGAGTCGCGGATGGCGTACTCGCGTCCGTCTCCGGTGACCAACAGCCGCTCGCCGGGCAGCATGATGCTGCGGTTCTCGCGCAGGCAGCGCTCCACCGGATTGAGCAGGGGCTTGCGCGACCCTTCGTCGACCACCGTATAGATCTCGTTGAGCTGGCGGCCGATGGCCTCGGCCGTGGTGTAACCAGTCAACTTTTCGGCGACCGGATTAAGGTAGTCGACCGCACCTTGGCCATTGAGCCGAATGACTCCGTCGCCGATCGAGGCGAGGGTGGCATCCGCGCGGACTTTCTCTTGGAAGAGTGCGTCCTCGGCGCGCTGGCGAGCGGTGACGTCGAGGGCGATTCCGATGCAGCCGACGATCTCTCCCAGCGGCGAGCGCAGCGGTTCGACGTGGGCCTGGTAGAGGCGGCTACGCCACGGCAGGTCAAAAGAGGCGGAATGGCCCTCCAAGGCGCGGCGCTGGAAGGCCAGGGGCTCGTACAGTGGATCGTCGTTGTCGAAGAACTCCTCCAAGGTCATGCCGATCACTTCCTTGTTGCCGAGCCCGAGCCGCTCAAGGCCGGTACCGACGCTGGAGGTCACTCGCAAATCGCGGTCGATGGTCCACAAGACGGCCGGCATCTGTTCGACCATCAGGCGCAGGCGGGCCTCGCTGGCGCGTAGCGCCAATTCGTTCTCCTTGTGCTCGGTGACGTCAATAGAGACTCCCAGCATGCGAACCACCCAGCCCGATTCGTCGCGGATGGCGTGGCCGCGCACGGAAATCCACCGCTCGGTACCATCGGGCCGCACCACGCGATGCTCGACTTCCAAGTCGCGGCCCAGGCGCAGGACATTCCTGATCTTCGAGAGCATCGGAGCGCGGTCGTTCGGGTGAATCCACTGGTCGAAATAGGCTCTGCTGGTGAGCGGTGACTCACCGACTGGCAAGATCAAACTCTCGGGCGTCTGTTCTGAGGCGAGAAGCTCGTCAGTGAGCAGATTCCAGTCCCAAGTCACCACCCCAGCCGCCCACTGGGCCAAACGCAGCCGCCCCTCATTCTGGCGTAGCGCCAGCTCCGCCTGCTTGCGCTCGGTGATGTCGTAGGCGGTGGCGAGAACGGCGGGTTCTCCATCGACGATGACCCGGTCGGCGGAGTATTCGAGCCACCGTTCCTCGCCACTGCGACGGATAAAGACCACTTCGTCTCCGGTGCGAGCCACCTCGCCCTGGAGGCGGGCTTTGCGCCGCTGCCGCATCAGCTCTTTGAAATCCGGATGGACGAGATCCGTGGGGTCGATCTCCATCAGTTCCTGCCGCGAGTAACCGGTGAGTTGTTCAACCGCCTGGTTGGCGAACAGGAAGTGCTGCCGGTAGACGAAGATGGCGACGGAGGAGATCGTCGCCAAGCTGGCGAACCAGTCCCGACTCGACAGGGTGACAATCTCCGCTGTCGAGGTGGTGTCGAGCTTCCCGAGCCCCTCGAGTACCGTGCCGACCACCGCTGGACCATCGGCGAACTCGCGACGGTGACAGCGGGCGCTGAGTCGTTGCACCCCGCCTTGCGGTTTGGGCAACACGATTTCGTAGGTCACCGTCGAACCATCGCTTGGCATCTCGTCCTCGGGTAGGACTCGCCCCGCATCCCAGGCGAGGAGCTGGTCGCGACTGCAACCGGTCATCGTCTCGAGTTTGTGGTTGACGTACAGCAACCGGTCGCGAGCGACGAAGATGCCGCTCGGAATCGCGTCGGCGATGTGGATGAGCGACTCTTCTAGCGTCAGGAGGCTGGCGGAGCGATGGCGTGTCATTCGTCTATTGCCTCGCGGGGCTGAGTACCCGCATGGCTCATCGGCCCTCAGGATCGAGGTGGAAGGGGATCGAATTCTTCGTGGCGGACTCGGCCACCATATCGAAGACCGTGGATCTATCCAAATTTCGCCGATTCTGGAGTGGCAGCCGCTTCGAGCGTTGCGGTGAGTGGAGATCGTCGCTGGCCCGAATTACGCCGCCCACGCCTCACCCATCGTCGCCGCCACCCATGGCGACCACTCGACGGCCGAGTTGGTCCAAGGGCTCGAAGCGCGGGAGGTCATCGTCGCCGACCGTGGTGGCCGGTTGCGCGTGGCACCTCACTTCTACAACAGCGACAAAGAGATCGGGCGAATGCTGGCGGCGATTGCGGAGCAATGCGGGAGGAAGCAGTCTTTTTAGTTCGAGACGAAGAGGTTCGCGGCTAGTTTTGCACCCTCTCGATGCACTCCTTGTCGTGAATGCGGCTCGGCGAGCTGGAGTAGGTCCGGCTTGAGCGCGAGCCGCTGTCCGAGGAGGACACCATGATGAAGTCTCGTACACAACGCCGCCTAGCCCTTACCGTCCTGTTGGTGCTTGCCGTTGCTCTGCTGCCGGTCAGCCCCGCGGCTGCCCTTCCGATGGGTGGCTGGGCTTTTCACGCGACTCCGGTCGGCTGGAGTTTCCTGTGGAATCTCGTCGCCCAAGTGTGGGAGATGGGCACGGCGAGGTCGGGTCCTGGAATTTCGTCGAAAGGCACCGCACCCACCAATCCTCCGGCGGCGCCACCGCAGATTGGATCGGGTATCGATCCGCACGGTTGAAGGGGCTCGCAGCCGGGATGCGGACTCTAATCCGCATCCCGGTTGCACAATCTTTGTCCCGGACCCCCCTTCCATTGACACATCGCAATGTGGGAGCATTGTTCACCTGGGAGGTAGAGTCCATGCGCCACACTCACATCATCCGCAATCTGTTGCGAGCGGAAACCGAGGCTGAGGCTGACTACGATGCCGCCTTTGCGCGGGCTGCGAAGGCCGCCTCGCGGAAGATTCCGAAAATCGAGGCGGAGCGCAAGACGGCGGCGGTGAGGCTTGCCCACCTGCTGACACTTCCCGCCGCTCAGCGCATGGAAACGGTCACCAGTGCTCCTCTGGAGTACCAGGGGTTGGCCTTGGCGGTACTTTTGCTCGAATCCAGCCTCGGGCAGATGCCCGGTCGGCCCATGGAAGCCTTAGCTTTGGCGCGCCTCGCCAAGAAGGTCCTTGCGCACTCCGAGCTGTCGAGTTTGGTGACGGAACTCTACGCCCGCGCCTCGGCTCACGTGGCCAACGCATTGCGCACCCTGGGCCAGCTGCCAGCTGCCAGCTCACAATTTGACGATGCTCGATTCTTGCTGCGTCAACAGTCGATGACGGACCCGTTGACGAGCGCGGAAATGGACAGCATGGAAGGCTCTTTGCGCCGCGATCAGCGCAGGTTTGACGAAGCCGAACAACTTCTTCAGCGAGCCGCTTTGTCTTACAAGGCTACGGGTCAACGGCGAGAAGAGGCCCTGACCTTGCTCAAGATGAGTAATCTGTTCAAAGAGCAGGGCAATCCGACAAAAGGCGCTGCCTTGGCCTCGCGTGTGCTGGCGATGAACGATCCAGAACAAGAACCTCGAATCTGTTTTTACGCCGGGCACAACCTTGCGGATGCTCTCTGCGATTCGGGTCTCTACTCCCAAGCGCGCCAAGTCCTCGCCAAGAACCGCTCGTTGCAACAACGCCACGGCGATCCCCTGAGCCGACTGCGCTTGCAGTGGGTCGAAGGCAAGATCGCGCAGGGTCTGGGCGAACACCAGGATGCCGAAGTCCTCTTTCTGCTCGTTCGCCACGGCTTCGCAAGACACGAACTCGCCTGCGATGTGGCGCTCGTCTCCCTAGAGTTGGCCGCCCTTTACCTGAAGCAACGTCGCACCGCCGACGTCAAATCCCTCGCCGCCGAAATGGTGGTCATTTTCGAAGGCCAAGAGATCCATCGCGAAGCGGCCACGGCGATCCACCTCTTCCGCGACGCCGCCGAGCTCGAACAGGTCACCGTGGGCTTGGTCCGTAACCTGGCCACCTACCTGGTGCACGCCAGCCGCGACCCCGCCTTGGCCTATCAGGCGGGTTCGTAAGCGCTGCGTCACCCTCCTCGGTGGAGTGTGCGGGGGAATGAGCTTTAGCGTATTGCTCTAGGTGCTCTGGGTGCTCTGGGTGCTCTGGGTGCTCTGGCCAGCGAATCGCGATCTGGTCGAGGTGGACTGGCCCTTCCGTCGAGTAGATGTCGCTATCTACTAGTGATGGTTCGTGAGTCCACGCGTTGTACCGCTGTAGAAATGCTGGGGGAGCGTTCAACCGAAGCTAGCCAAAGGAGTGTCTATTGAATCCGCAAGAGTCGAACCTCGAGCGCCTGCTGTTAAAATCGGTCAGCAACTTCTTTTCTCATTCGGAAGTCATACGCTACTATCCTGACCGGGCGCGCGAGGTGGGCTTGTGGCCGCACGAAAGAGCGATGTTTCAGCGCTTTCTGGAACCGCCGCCGACCGTCTTGGATGTCGGCTGCGGAGCAAGGTGTGAAGCGGTGGAGCTTGCGCGATGGGGATTCTCGGTGGTGGGGATCGACATTGCCGAGCCTCTCCTTGAGAACGCGCGGGCCTTGGCTCTAGAGCTGGGGCTGAGTATTCCGTTTGAAGTGACGGATGGAGCGAAGTTGGATTTCGCCGGTCGCTCCTTTGACTATGTGACCCTCACCGGGCAGATGATCCATCATGTTCCGTTGCGTAAGAATCGAATCCAACTCCTGCGAGAGCCTGGACGGGTCGTTCGTTCTGGAGGGGCGATCTTGCTCACCTACCATGATTGGGGTCTCAAGCAGGATCATCAGCCTTGGCGTTCCAGGCAACCGGCGTCGAGAGGTGGAGAGGAACTTCTGGAGATCGCTGAGCCGGGCGATCGTTTGGTGGATGAGTGTGAAGGAGCGGTGACCGAGTCGGGAGGCTTTGTTCACAACCTCACCAAGGCTGAGATGGAACTGGAAGTCGCTGACGCTGGTTTGTTGATCCGCGAGCGCGCTCGCATCTCGACCGTCGCAGGTGGTGAGCCCAACGACTACTGGAAGCCAACGCGGATTCTTGTTCTTGAGGCGGGAACAGCCACTGCTAGTGAGACCGAGTAAGCAGGTGAGCAAGCTGAGATTCGCGCGGAACCGTGAGAGGTAGGCGAGCAGAGCGATGAGTGTGATCTTGATCACCATGCCCGAAGCGCGGGAGCGGAGCACGGTGGAGCATTTTGCGCTACGAACTGAGGTTGACGAGGACGATGGGCTCGATTTTGCCTCCGGTCTGGCCGAGTTGGGTCACCAGGTGTATTTTGTCGACTGGGTTGATTTCGGTGAAGGAAGGTCCTCGCGCATGTTCTCGTACCGAGACCAGCGGTTCGTTCCTCCTCGGCCAGTGGAGACGATGGATCTTATCTTCGCCTACAACTTCAAGAATCACGCGGCGAATCTCGATCTCTTCTTTCGCATGCTCCACTGTTTCGAGACTGTTCCGGCAATCGTGGTCAACGAGCCATTGTTGATCCGGCACAACCTCGACAAGTCCTATTACTGGGATCTTGAGCGTGCCTCCATTCGGGTCATCCCAAACTACGAGGTGAGTACCCGCCTACGGCGACAATTCGAAGCGGGGCAACGGCTGGTTCTCAAGCCGCGACATGGTGAGTGCGGTGTTGGGATCCATCTGGTGAGTTCGGTGAAAGAGTTAGGTTTAGTCGAGGGGCGGGAAAGCGACTACATCGCCCAGCACTTTATGCTGGAGATACGCTGCGGAGAGCGGAGTCTCGTCTTCTTGGGGCGCGAGTTTAGCCATGCCGTGCTCAAGATGCCGGCGCCAGGGGATCCTCGGGAGTTTCGGTGCAATGAGAGCTTGGGCGGTACGGTCCATGTGTACCGACCGACCACGGAAGAGATGGATTTCGCCCTCGCTGTGCTCGATGGCTACTCTTCGCTCGGCCATGTGCCTCACTTCAGCCGTGTCGATCTCATCGACACCGAAACGGGCCCCTGTTTGATGGAAGCGGAACTGATGAATCCGTCGATGTTCGCCAACTACAGCGGAAGCGGTACCCGTTTCGGGCGAGCGGTGGCCAGCTATCTGGACGGTCTCCTGCGGATGGACGGCCAGCGGCGAGAGCAGCAAATTTAGGTCTGTCAGGGCTCGTCAAGGATAACCAGTTGGGTTGGCTCATCCTTACTTCGAGGCCATGAAACGAACGCAAGCCCTGATCCAAAGGGCGACAACCGATCGTTGGTAGCAGCTGCCAAGGCCAACTCACCCCGAGAGTCTCGTCTGAAGAGCAAGCCACAAGAACTGGTAGTCACCTGGAGGTTTTGAAATGAAGAAGAGATCCACAACTAAGGTTTTTGGTTTGATCGTCGCCCTGCTGTTGGTGGTGGCGATCGCTGCCTACTGGTCGGCTCTCAAGCGGAGTCGCGGTCCTCAATCGAGGCCAGCAGCACAACAGAGGGTTAGCGGTACCTTCGATATTGGGATGGTCACCTTTGCTGGCTATGCGCCGCTCTATCTGGCCAAGGAGAAAGGATTCTTTGGCAGCCTAGACGTACGGTTGCACCGCATTGAGGAGGTCGCCAGCATCCGGGCGGGGATGGCGAGCGGTGAACTGGAAGCCTACTTGGCGACGATAGACATTGCCCTCGACACCAACGCTCGGCCACCGGGAGTGGCGGTTTGGGCGATCGACGAATCGGCGGGTGGTGACGGGGTTGTCGTGGGTCCGGGAATCGAAGACTTGCAGCAGTTGAAAGGCCTTTTGGTCGCCGCTGAGCCCGGGTTGCCCCCCTACTTCATCTTCCTTTACCTCTTGCATCAGAACGGGATGAGCCTCTCCGATGTGCGCTTTCAAGACATGAGTACACAAGACTCGGTCACCGCCTTTAGTACGGGGAGGGTTGCCGCGGCCGGTCTCTACGAGCCTTTGCTGACCACGGCTCTGAAAGAGCGGAAAGGCAGCCGGATCGTGGTCAGCAGCGCACAAACACCGGGACTGATTGTCGACCTGATCTTTGTGCGCGGTGACGTTCTAACCCGCCGCAGCGAAGTTGAGACGGTGATCGAGGGGTGGAACCGTGCCCTGGAGTTCATCGAGGCATCCCCGGATGAGGCCTACCGTGTGATGAGTGACGCTTTCGATTTGGAAGTGGGGGAATTCCGGGATATCGCCTCGGCGGTGCGCTGGCTCGATACCAACGACAATGTCGGACTGTTTGGCACCGAGGAGAGTGAGGGTCCCCTCTACGAGAACTTTGTGAAGATCCGAGAGGTCCTCAAGGGCAACCGACCTGGGGTGCACGACTCCCAGCCCGAAGACCACTTGACGCGTGAGTTTATCCTCTCCATCAACGGCTGAGGGGAGAGCTCCGGTGACTGTGAGGAAGCGAGTGATGTCTTTTCGTACACCCTTGTCGCGTGGTCGATACCTACGGCTAGCCTTGGCCTCGATCGCCAGTTTGATTGCGATTTGGGCCGTGCTCGCAAGGGCGGGAGTCCTCTCTTCGACCTACTTTCCTAGCCCCTTGAGCGTCGGTGCGGCCGCGGGACGACTCTTTCTACAGCAGGGGCTCCTGATCGACATTTCGGCCAGCGCCGGGCGAATCGGTGTCGCCTTCCTCGTTTCGGCACTTCTGGGAGTTCCACTGGCCTTGTGGATGAGTTGCTACAAGGCGGTGGAAGCGGTGTTCGCGCCGCTGGTCGATTTTGTTCGCTATGTGCCCGTGCCGGCGCTTCTGCCGATCTTCGTGTTGGTGTCGGGTATCGGCGAAGGGCCGAAGTTCCTCGTTCTCTTCTTTGGGACCTTTTTTCAGCTCGTTTTGCTGGTGCTCGATGACGCAGACGCCGTACCAGCGGTCTACTTCGATGCGGCGCGAACGATGGGAGCGGGCAACGGTCAGCTGATCCGCCATGTTCTGGTCCCTTACCTGGCGCCGCAGATATACGACCGACTCCGCATCACGTTGGGGTGGTGTTGGACCTACTTGGTCATCGCTGAATTGGTGGCGGTAAATCGCGGGGTGGGCCATGTGATCAAAGAGGCGCAGCGGTTCAATGCCGCCACTGATCTCTTCGTCAGCTGCATCGTTCTCGGGTTGATCGGCCTGATCACGGACTTCCTTATCAAGTTGGGCTACCGACGCTTCTTTCCCTACGCCGCCAAATCGGCGTTGCAATCTTCGTAGTCGAGGACTCATGCTGAAAACGAAAATCCGTCGCAAGTCGTTTGCCTCGCGGTCGGGAGCGCGAGAGGTACTCGGAGAGGTCGAATTGACGGTGCCACCCGCCACCATCGTCTGCCTCTACGGCCCTTCCGGGTGCGGTAAGTCGACCTTGTTGCGAATCCTTGCGGGCCTGGATTGCGACTATGAAGGAGAGGTCTTTCTCAATGGCCGAGAAGTGAAGGGGCCGTCGCGCGCCGTGGGTATGGTGGTACAGATGCCGCTGGCCTTCGAGTGGTTGAGCGTCCGGCGTAACCTTGAATTTGGCGATCGGTTTGCCAGCGCGGTTTCGCCAGCCAGCGGCGAACAGCGAGCGACGACTGAGGAGATGGCCGACCTGGTTGGGTTGAGCGCACACGACCTGGAGCAGTATCCGAGCCAGCTCTCGGGAGGGATGAAGCAGCGGATGGCTTTTGCCCGTGCCTTACTGCCGCACCCCGAGGTCCTGCTCCTCGATGAGCCCTTTTCGGCGCTCGATTTCGAATCGCGCCAAGCTTTGCAAGAGATCGTGCTAACGACGCGCGAGCGGTACGGAACCTCCTTCGTTTGCGTTAGCCACGACCCCGAAGAAGTACTCTATCTCGCGGACAAGATTGTAGTTCTCAGTGCCCGTCCCTCTCGAGCGATCACCCAGTTTATCCCCGATCTCCCCGCGGAGCGCACACCACGGACCCGCTACACGCGATGCTTTCAGCAGGCCAAGCGCGACTTGCGGGGTTGGCTCTCCGGTGTAAGTCCGGGAAGTGAAAATGGTCGGGATGTGTCCCCGACTGGCGGGAGGTGTCGCGTGTAGAGATTAGTGACGACTACTGAAGTATCTAGCGCTTGGCTCCCTCCGCGTTTGACCGCGCCGTGGACGAGCCGGATCAGCTTCTCAGCCTCCGTGTGCGGGCTGCCGGGAGAGACCTGCGGCTGTCGACGTTACCAGGAGCATTTGGGTCCGTTCGTGGAGGCCGAGCTCAAAGAAGAGGCAGTGCGGCCTTCGTCCCTTCTTGGAGCGCCGTCCAACAAGGTTTGGTTGTTGATCGAGGCTGGTCTTGAAGGTCGTCCCGTGGTGCTCTTTCCAGAGAATGACCGACGAGTTCGAGAGCTGGAGAACAGCCAAGGTAACCATCAGATATTTCTGGCATTCGGCTCTCCACACAGAGAACTGCGTCCCATCTATCTACGCTGTCGAGCCTGGACAATGCGCGGATGGGCCGAGATTACTCAGTGGTGGAAGCCACGAGGAGTTGCGGACTTCTCCGCTCCTTCCCTGCGGGACTGCTTTGGTTCCGGCATCTTTCAAAAACTGGATCTCGGCCCGTTGGTCCCTGGTGTTCGGTTCTCGATTGCCGAACTGATTACCCGCTATCTCGATACTTCCTGTCAACGCTATCGGGGCCACCAGCAGGGATCGCAGTTCGGAGTTTCTTGGTGCTTTCTGACCTCGCATTTGGAGCGTCGGACCTCGCTCGCGATCGATCGCGAGGCGAAGCTACGGGAGGAGGGAGAAGAGGCTGCCGAGGCGTTCTCGGGCGGTCCTCCTTTCTCTCTACATCGTTACGCAGTCAGTTTTTCCTCGATCGATCCGGTGAGCCATGAGTTGCATTTCATGGCTGAACCCTACTTCGGGGGGCTCAAGCGGAAGAGTGCTGGGCAGGCAGGATTGAAGGCCGCCCTGCGGGAATCAATGATTGAAGTTCGGCCTTTGCGGATCCCTCGAGGGCAGAGAACTCAAGACCTGGAATCGATTAGTTTCGCGGATTGCCTCGCCCCAGAGCTGCGCGATCAGATCCTCCCTGCTGAACTTGATCAATCCTATCTGACCTTCCGGGCCGAGGAAGTCTCCCTCTACCTGCTCGATTGGTTCCTGACTCGCAGCTTGCTCGCCGAGAAACGGTCGGGTGGCGACACCTTGGTCGGCTTGCTACGGCAGTTGGTCGACGATGATCAGCCCTCAACGGTGATGACCAATATTCTGGAGACAGAAATCTGTCTCGACCTCGACGAGCTCCTCTTTCGAAGTTCAAGTGCGAAACAGCCCTCTGATGCTGAATTCGCGAGAGTCGGTGCCTTTAGCCAACCGCGGCCGTTCAGAAAGATGCTCGAAGCTGTTGATTTGCACGTTGGTGGCAAGGTCCTGCTACGAGTTGCTGATTTGCTGCGCCGTGAGTTCGGAACCGAAGAGGGCTCCCTTCTCTCAGCCGGCTTAGCCAGCTTACCGATGTACCGTGACCTCGGTTGGCAGGCGGTCCCTCGACTCTTCTCGCCGGAGCTCTTGAGTTGCTCTGGAGTTTTCGACGCCGACGGCTATGCTGATCGGATAGGTGCCATCATCTGCTCGATCGCTCCCTCCTTGATCAAGGCTAGCGAGGAGGCGTTGGTGCGGCGAGCGCGGCGCTTGGTCGACAGGAGCGTTTTTCCAATCGGCCACTTGCTAACCCAGTGGCCACGGGGCAAGGAGGTCTGCTCCTACTTCATCTTCCCGATCTGGGAATCGAAGGTCTATGGCTTCATCCGGCCGGCGATTTTTGCTCACGTATTTTCCAGTCACGACCCGCTGGAAGATGAAGAGAAGGAGGCGGAGGGTGAGTTCTTGCAGGGCCAGCTCCTACCGTTCGGAAGGCTCATCGCGCAGAGTACTTACGACGATCGCTTGGCGCGGGTGGAATCGAATGAGCAATTGGCGGCCGCGGTGTATCAGATCGGCCACCCAGTCAAGAGGCGGGTTGACTCCCTGCGAACGGAGCTCAATATTGCAAGGAAGAATGTTCTCGACGGCTGCTCGGCTGAGCTAGTTTGCCGGCAAATCGATGTGGTCGGCGACTGCGCCCAGCGAGTCTTCGACCTGGGGCATCTTTTTGATGCTTTGTCGGTCGGGCTGTCGGTTCCCGGGGAGGAGAACCGACAGCAGATCTTCCGTCGCAAGTCGGACTGGTTCGCCGAGCAGCCGCTCGATCCGCTCAAGCTCTTGCGAGATGCTACTACCCACCGTTCGATTGGACCTTCTCACAAAGTTGAGCTCCGTGTGAAACCTCTCGCCGACGGGGGCGAGTGGGAGATCGAGTGTTGGATTTCCGGTAGCTTTCGAC
>QIHU01000726.1 GCA_003231035.1 Acidobacteriota bacterium | reverse complement strand
CTCGATCGCGGCGCCCGCATGGTCGAGCTGCTCAAGCAGGCGCAGTATCGCCCCTTTTCGGTCGACGAGCAGGTGGTTTCCATTTTCGCGGGCGTCAAAGGGCTGCTCGACGAGCTTCCGGTCGCCTCGGTAGCTCGCTTCGAGGCGACAATGTTGCAAACCTTCCGGGACGAGTTCCCGGAGATCCTCGAAGAGATTCGTACCCGGAAGTCGTTGTCCGACGAACTGACCACCAAGATCACCCGCGTCATCGAAGGCTGCAAGAGTCACTTCGATACCAGTGCCGCCTAGACGGTGACATTTCATGGCTAACCGCAGAGTACTCGTCAAGCGCCGCGATGCGGTGCGCAACATCCGCAAGATCACGCGCACCATGCAGCTGATCGCGACGGCCCGTTTTCAGGCCGCCCACACCCGTGCCAACGCTTCGCGCCCGTATAGCGAGAAGTTGGCCGAGGTGGTCAGCGACTTGGCCGCCGCCGCCGAGGGGATCGATCACCCGCTGATGCGTCAGCCGGAAGAGATCGACCGCTCCGCGCTGGTGGTGATCTCCAGTTCGCGTGGCCTGTGTGGCAGCTTCAACACCAACGTGTTGAAGGTGGCCACCAACCACCTGGATGGCCAAGAAAAAGAGGGCATCCAGACCGACGTCTACATGGCGCGCAAGAAGGGCATCGCCTACTTCGACTTCCTCAAGCGTGAGATCGCCCAGGAGTTGGTGGAGATCGGCGACATGCCGGAGTTCGGCGAGATCGAACCAATCGCCAGCGCCCTGATGGACCGCTTCATCCGCGGCGAGATCGCTTCGGCCCACGTCGCCTATACGCGGTTCATCTCCTCGGGTAGGCAAGAGGCGGAAGTGGTGCAACTGCTGCCGCTGGCGCGCCACGAACCCGCCGAGGGTGAAAGCAAGCGGGCGGTCGACTACGAGTTCTCGCCCGATCCCAAAGAGCTGCTGGAGGAACTCCTCCCCACCACCGTGCGGCTGCGCCTCTTTCAAGCTTTTTCCGATGCCGCCATCAGCGAGCAGATCGCTCGCATGGTGGCGATGAAGGCCGCCACCGACGCGGCGGAAGACAAAATCAAACTACTGAGCCGCGAATACAACCGCGCGCGCCAAACCGCAATCACCATGGAGCTGCTCGACATCGTCGGCGGCGCCACTGCGCTAGCGTAACCATGGAACGCAAGAACGGGAAAACGAATGCAAAACGGTAACTACGGCAAGGTCATTCAAGTCATCGGTTCGACCCTCGACGCACAGTTCCCCGAGGACTCGATGCCCGGGATCTACAACGCTTTGCAAGTCGAGATCGAGAAGACGGTCCTCGGCAAGACCACCAAAGAGACCCTGTGGTGCGAGGTCGCCGCTCACCTCGGTGGTGGCCGCGTGCGCGCCATCTCTCTGGGTTCGACCGATGGACTCCGGCGGGGGACGACGATTCTCGACACCGGTTCGGCGGTCAGTGTCCCGGTCGGCGAGGAAACGCTCGGCCGTGTTTTCAACTTGATCGGCGAACCCATCGACGACCTCGGCCCGGTAGTGACCGCGGAGCGACGGCCCATTCATCGCGAGCCCCCCAAGTTTGCCGACCTGTCGGCCAAGACCGAACTCTTCGAGACCGGCATCAAGGTGATCGACCTGCTCTGCCCGTTGGTCCGCGGCGGCAAGACCGGTCTGTTCGGCGGTGCCGGCGTCGGCAAGACGGTCATCATTCAAGAGTTGATCGCCCGCCTGGCTCGCTTCCACAGCGGTTACTCCTGCTTCGCGGGGGTCGGGGAGCGTACCCGCGAGGGTAACGACCTGTGGCTGGAGATGCAGGATTCCAAGATCGGCGACACCGGCAAGAGCGTCATCGACCAAACGGTGATGGTCTTCGGTCAGATGAACGAGCCGCCAGGCGCCCGCCTGCGGGTCGCCCTTTCCGCCTTGACCATGGCCGAGTACTTCCGCGACCAGACCGGTGCCGACACCCTGCTCTTCGTCGACAACATCTTCCGCTTCACCCAAGCCGGCTCCGAGGTTTCGGCGCTGCTCGGCCGCATGCCTTCGGCGGTCGGCTATCAGCCGACCCTGGGTACCGAGATGGGTGAACTCCAAGAGCGCATCACCTCGACCAACGCGGGAGCGGTGACCTCGATTCAGGCGATCTACGTGCCGGCCGACGATTACACCGATCCGGCCCCGGCCACCGCCTTCTCTCACCTCGACTCCACGGTGAACCTCGAGCGCTCGATCGCCGAGAAGGGTATCTACCCGGCGGTTGACCCCCTGGCCTCTTCGAGCCGAATCCTCTCTCCCGAGAACGTCGGCGAAGATCACTACAGGGTGGCCCGCCAAGTGCAGCAGACCTTGCAGCGATACAAGGACTTGCAGGACATCATCGCCATTCTCGGTACCGACGAGCTGTCGGAAGACGACAAACTGGTGGTGCGCCGGGCACGCAAGATCGAGCGTTTCCTCTCGCAGCCCTTCTACACCGCCGAGCAATTCACCGGCTTCCCCGGCAACTACACCTCGCGCGAAGAGACCATTCGCTCCTTCGACGAACTCTGCTCTGGCAAGTGGGATCACCTGCCCGACAGCGCCTTCATGTACGTCGGCGTGATCGAAGAGGCGGCGGAGAAGGCCAAGAAGATGGAGGCCGCATAGCGGATTGCCATGGCTGAGCAGATTTTTCAACTGAGCGTCATCACCCCCGATCGATCGATCCTCGAGGCCGAGGCGAGTTTCTGCGCCTTCCCGGCCCACGATGGTGAGATCGGGATCCGAGCCCATCGAGCTCCTCTGCTGGTCAAACTAGGTACCGGCTGGCTGCGCGCTCAAACCACCGAGGGCGACCATCGTCTACTGGTGGACGGCGGTTTCGCCCAGATGGTGGGCAACCAGCTGAGCGTACTCACCGAGTTTGCGCAGAGGTCCGACGAGATCGACAGCGCGCGGGCGCAAGAGAATCTCGCCGCCGTCGAGGCGATGCCGACTGCCGACGAGATCCAATTCGCCGCTCGCCAGCGCGCCCTGGCGCGCGCCCGCGCAGCGCTCAAGGCAGGCTAATCGAGCCGAAAGGCCCGCTTGGACTCGCTACGAAAGGCCCGCGGGGTGGATGTAAAAACGAAAGTCCCGTATAATTCTGCCCTCTAATTTCTCCCTCCCGTCCAAGAACCAGCCCCCAATGCCCCCTACGCTTGAGCGCCACTTTGCAGGGTCATGGCAGAGTCACGGACGTCATGGGTACCAAGATGTCAACCCAGTTCACCCCATGGCCCGATAAGAAGTGGCCCGGAGAGCGTCCATGTCCGAAGAACAGAACACCGTTGTAGAAGAAGTTCCCACTGACCTAGCAACCGATGGCGAAGCCTCTAGCGAGAGCGAGGCCATCGAGAGCGCCGCCGCGGAGGCAACCGCCGCCGAGACTCCCGAGGTTGAAGCTGCCGAAGCTACAGCTCCTGAGGCAGTCGCCGAAGGGGCGCCCGAGGAGTCTCCAACTCCACCGCGGGAGGCCGTGGAAGAAGCGGCGTCCGAAGCACCGGAGGCTTCCGCCGAGGCTGACGAAGCTCCCGTAGCCGAGCCGGCAACTGCCGAGACCTCCGCCGAAGCTGAGGATTCCGTCGAAGCCACCGCGCCCGCTGAGGCCGCTGTGCCTGCTGAGACCGCTGAGGCCACTGAGGCCACAGCACCCGCCGAAGAAACTCCCGCCGCTGAAACCAAAGAAGACTTTGGCAGCGCCCTGGCCGAGTTCGAAGCCGACAAGGGTGAAGGGACCGCCGCCGCCGAGGGTGGGCCGAAGCCTGGCGAGCGGGTTCAAGGCAAGATCGTCTCGATCGGCGAGACCACCGCTTTCGTCGACCTTGGCACCAAAGCCGAAGGCATCGTCGAACTCGCGGAACTGCGCGACGACGAAGGCAACGTCACCGCCAAAGTGGGTGACGAGGTAGACGCCGTGGTTCGGGGTCGCGACGAGGGGGGTGGCCTGCTGCTCAGCATCAAGCTCGGCCAAGGCCAGAAGGCACTCGAAGAGCTCCGCTTCGCCTACGAGAAGGGGCGCCCCGTGGATGGCATCGTCACCGCTCTCAACAAGGGTGGAGTCGAAGTCAAAGTCGGTGGCCTGCGCGGCTTCTGCCCCATGTCGCAGTTGGATCTGCGTTACGTGGAAGACCCGAGCCAGTTCGTCCAGCAGACCTTGGCTTTCTTGATCAGCAAATTCGAGGAGAGCCCGGCCAAAGGTCGTCGTCCCAACATCGTGCTCTCCCGACGCGCCGTCCTCGAAGTGGAGGCCCAACAGCAGGCCTCCGAGACGCGGGCCAACCTCCAACTGGGAGCCGTCCTCCACGGTACGGTTTCTTCGCTCACCGACTACGGTGCCTTCATCGACCTCGGTGGTCTGGACGGCCTGCTGCATGTCAGCGAGATCGACCATGTCCGCGTCGCCCACCCCAAGGATGTCCTGCAAGTGGGCCAGAGGATCGAAGTCAAAATTACCAAGATCGAAGCCAGCAAGGATGGCAAGCGACCCGAGCGGATCTCGCTATCGCGCCGCGCGCTGGCGCCCGATCCTTGGAAGCAGGCGGCCGAATCCATCCGCGAGGGCGACACCGTCCCCGGCAAAATCGTGCGGCTAGAGACCTTCGGCGCCTTCGTCAGTGTGGCTCCCGGAGTCGATGGCTTGGTGCACATTAGTGAACTCGGCGCCGGCCGGCGCGTCGACCACCCGAAAGAAGTGGTCCAACCCGGCCAAGAGGTCGAAGTCCGGGTGATCAGCCTGGACCTCAACGCCCGGCGGATCTCGCTGTCGATGGCCCCCGAAGGGCAGAGCCACGGCGGGAGCGGAGGAGGTGGCGGTGGTGGTGGCCGCGGCCGAGGACGTGGCCGAGGCGAGAGCGACCCCAGCCGCGGCGACCGCGGACGCCGACGCCCGAGCGGACCTCCGCAAGTCACCTCGTCGACCGGCGGCGGCACCTTCGGTGCCATGGCCGACTTCTTCAAGCGGGCCCAAGAAGAGGCTGGCGAAGACAGCTGATTGGGGCCCAAGTCGTTCGCCGAAGCCGGCACCGGCTTGGGCCTTGCCAGCAATCTGGCTGGCGACCCTCGGCGGACGGTCTATGGCTCGCCTGGAGCCGAGTGACCTTGCCCTAGCGAGAGGTGCGGCTTAGAACCGCTGGCGAACGGTGACCGACCCGCTCAGCCTATCGCTGAGAGCACGGGCTCCCCAGAGCAGCGGCAAGAGGGGCAGCCCGACGAGAATCAGGGTCAAGAGACCGCCCAGCCAGCGGCGTGTCGCTTGCGGGAAGCTCAGTGCTTCGCCATCGGATCCGTGCGTCGAGAGGCGGCGCCATGCCATGCCGGGAGTGGCTCCCCAGAAGGCGAGGGCCACCGTCCCATAGAGGAACGAAAAGACGAGCAGGAAGAGGCCGAGCGGAAGGAGCTTGGTCAGATCCGGCCGCACTCCGAGAAGCGCCGCGCCAGCCAGCAAGATCAAGGCGACGGCACAGTGCAGCATCAAGTCTGCTAGCCCGGCGAAGATTCTCTTAGCCATCGAGCCCGGCTCCGGCTCTGTTTCCGGTGCAGGCAGCCGCTGACTGGCAGGCTCCTGAGCCGTGGCTGGTTCATCGAAGGGCGCGGGCCCCAGCTCCATCTGCCGGGGTAGAGCGGTCTCCTCGGCCTCTGGCCGCGCCTCCCTCGGCTCCACTGCCTTCTTGCGCCGCGCGGTAGCTGGCGGCGTGGACGTGGCCACCGGTTTCTCCTCGAGCAAGGTATCGAAGACGGCGTCCTCTTGCCAATCGGTAACGCTAGAGCTAACGGGCTCGTCCCCTCCAGACGCGGGAGATTCTAGCGGCAGATCGAACAGGCTAGGCGAATCGGGCCGGCGTGAGCGTGCCATTACCGAGAGGGGAGGTATTTGGTGTAGATCCAATACTGTAGATCTTTGGGCCGAGTGGAATAGGTCTTGGCGAAGAGGTGATGCCGTTCTAGCGCTCGGTCGTCCGGATCTAGGCCGTGGGCCTCGGCCAGCCGTTGGGCAGCCGTCCCGGCGTCGCCACGTTGGAGGTCTCGAATCGCCAGGTTGTAGTAGCTGTCGACCATCAAGCTTTGGATGTCCTGGTTGGTGGGATCGTCCTCGCGCATTCGCCACAGGGTCGGGATCACCACTTCCCACTCACCCTGACGAAAGAACTCCAGCTGCTTCTTCAGTGGTGTCAAGAGGCGCACCGCTTGGTCGAGCTGCTGGGCATCGGCCAGGGCTAGTGGTCCCAAGCGCTGAGCGCGCCGAAATTGATCGACCGCCACGAGATTGCGTTTCCGCCGAAATGCCTCGCGACCGGCGACTAGAAAGCCGCGTTGCTGCTCGGCCTGCAAGCGTTGTGCCTCTTGTTCGCCAAGGTCTTCGGCTTCGTCGTCGGCAGCTACCGATAGGTCCTCTTCTTGCCACTGCGAGATCAGGGCTTGCGCCTCTTCGTAGTGAGCCTCGACCGCGGACACCCGGCGCAAGATTCTCAGCGCCAGCGCCGTTTTCCCGCTTTCGTGAAGTTGGGTCGCACGCCCAACCGGGTCGCCACCCGGCGAATCGGCGGTCTCTTCCGAGTTTGAATTGGGGAAGAAGTCAGCCCGATGCTGCCAGCCATACCAACCCACCGCCGCTAACACCAGCAAGACCGGAGCACCCAGCATCACGAATTTGCGCCAGGCGCCACCAGTGCCCCGGCTCGAACCAGCGCCTCCTGTGTGTACGGGAACAGGCGGGGGTGTCGCCACCGGCCCATCCGGCGGAATCATGACTCCCGGCAAGGGCAGCTCTGAACTGGCCGTGGAATCGAGAGCTATCGGCGGTAGGTCGACACCACTGGCCGTCGGCGGACTGTCCAACACGGGCTCTGGACCGCGCTCGACTTGCTCCAGATACTCGCGCGCCGCGACGTGCGACGGGTTGAGCCTGAGCACCTCTTCGAAACCCTCTTTGCTCGCTTCCAGGTTGCCGGTGTCGAACGCGTTGATCGCATCGCTGAACAGCTCCTCGACTCGACGCTCGTCTTCCGCCCTGTGTTGGCGGGCGAAGTCGATGCGGCGTGCCGCCTCTTCGTGATCGATATCGATCAGGAAGATTCGCGACCATGAGTCGATCGCCACCTGGTAGCTGCCGGAATCGAAGGCCGCTTGCCCTTCATCCAAAAGCTGCGAGATGCGATTGTCGCCGCCAGCGTCGGAGGGTGCGGCCGTGGGCCCTTGGTCAACCTCGAAGGCGTCGACACTCGGCACCGGTTCACCCACCGATGCAAAGTCGATCGCTTCCGCGGCTAGGTCTGTTGAACTCACCGGGGCCGCTGGCGGCGGCGACTTGGGAGTCAACAAGGTACCGAAGTCGCTCTCCTCTTCAATCGGTGTTCCAGCGGCCGCGGATGGGGCCGACGAGGATTGGCGAAGCATTTCGCGGAGGCGGCTGATTTTCTCAATTCCAGGATGGCTCACATCGAGCGAACGAGCTTTCTCCAGCAAGGTTCGAGCCTCTTCCGCATTCCCGGCATCCATCGCCTGTCTAGCGCCCGTCAGGAACTCCAGAACATAGGGCTCGGCTTCAAGTCGAGTGTAGGCGGTGGTAACCAGTTTGCGAATGGCGGCATTGGCGGCCACCTCCTCCTTGTGCTGATCCGCCACTTTCACCAGCCGCTGGAGTTCCCGGTTGGCGAGCAAGTCTTGGAAGGCTGCCTTGAGGGCATCCGGCTGGATTCCCTCCGCCAAGGGAACGGCCAGGTCGGAAGAATCGGCAAGATTGGACAGAGTGTCATCCAGCACTTCCACATCACCCAGATCGAGCACGCCCTCTTGGGCAACCTCCACGACCTCAGCCTCCCGCGCTTGTGAGGCCGTGGCCAGGTCGTCGACCTCGACTGGCCCATCGGTGGTGCGTAGCCGCGCCTGCAGCACCTGCGCAACCTCGAACGCTGGATCCATCCGCAAGATGAAATCGCAGCCGAGCAACGCCTCCTGCGTACTGCCCTTCGCCGCGAGTGCCCGCGTCTGCTCGAAGGTGCTAAGAATGCGCTCGCGGATATCCGCGGAAAGGGCTGAGTTTCCAGGGTAGTTCATGACGAAAACGCCTTTGGCGAGAACCGCAACGTCGGAGCTGGCAAGGGGGCTTCAGAGGTCTCACTCTAGCAGACCACCGCGGCCGCCAATAGCACTTCCATGCACCTGGGCTCGCACTCAAGGGCGGTGGGCGGCGAGCACGGATCCAGCTAGACTAGCAGCGTGACCTACCTCGAATGCGTCCCCAACTTCAGCGAAGGAAGGCGCGGCAGGGTCATCGATCGGCTCGCCGCCGCCACCGAGGGCCACGGCGTCCAGCTGCTCGATCTCTCCACCGACCCGGATCACAATCGCACCGTGCTAACCCTCGTCGGGCCGCCCGCGGCGTTGCATCAAGCCCTCCTATGCCTCTATGACCGCGCCTTGGCCGAGATCGACCTGAAGGAGCACCGCGGGGTCCATCCACGAATCGGCGCGGTGGATGTGGTTCCCTTCGTACCTCTGGCGGGAGCCTCCATGGCCACCGCCGTCCAAGCGGCGCGACAACTGGGCCAAGCGGTGGGTCAGCGGTTCCATTTGCCGGTCTTTTACTACCAAGAGGCGGCCCTTCGCGTCGAACGGCGTAACCTCGCGGCGGTGCGCCGAGGTGGCCTCACCGAGCTGGCGCGACGCCTCGCCGGAGAGCAGGGGAGTGAAGGGTGGCACCCCGACGCCGGGCCACCACGACTCCATCCGCGCGCCGGTGCCACGGCGATCGGTGCCCGCTTCTTCCTCGTCGCCTTCAACGCCGTCTTGGCAACCTCCGAGGTCGTCACCGCACGGCGGATCGCGCGCCATATCCGCCAGTCCAACGGTGGCTTGCCAGCCCTCAAGGCGATCGGGGTGGAACTGGCCGGCCGGCGCCGGGCCCAAGTGAGCATGAACCTAGTCGACTACCGCCGCACCTCGCCACGGCAGGCGCTAGCCGCGGTGCAGCACCAGGCCAAGAAGCACGGCACCACGGTCAGCGAAACGGAGATCGTCGGCTTGGTGCCGCGCGCGGCGGTGGCCGGGGTCAGCGCCAGCGAGTTGTTACTACCCGGCGAGCTGCCGGTCCTCGAAGATCGGCTAGCTCGACTGGTTCCCGAGTTGGCGATCAGCTAGCCCCGCGAGCAACCGGGCCGGCATGGCGTCGAAACTGCCGGACGACATGGTCACCAAGACATCGCCCTCCCGCGCCTCGTCCATAGCACGGCGGTAGAGGTCGTCGTAGCTCTCACACAAGACGATCGGTACCCCGGCCTCACCCAGTTCAGCGCGCAGTGTCTCAACGTCCAAAATGTCGTCAGCCGCCAAGCGGTGGCGATGGTAAATCGGCGCTAGATAGACACGGTCCGCCCCGGCAAGGGCATCGCGGTAGGCCGAGTACAGAAAGTTGCGGCCAGCGGTCAAACTGCGCGGCTCGTAGCACAGGGAAATCCGCCGGTCGGGATAGCGCATGCGCAGAGCTTGCAGAGTCTTACCCACGGCGGTCGGATGGTGGGCGAAATCGTCGACCACGGTGATCCCGCGAGGACTGCCCAACTCGTCGAGCCGACGGCCGACGCCGCCGAACTCGCAGAGAGCCGCCGCCACCTCAGCCGCCGGCAAGCCATCGCGCCGCGCCGCCGCCCAAACGGCGAGCGCATTGGTGACATTGTGCTCACCCCAGGTTGGCAGGGTGATCTCGACCTGGCCCGCTTGCCGATCTTCGATTCGAAAGCGGCTGCCCCAGGGGCCACTCTCAATGCCATTGACGGGACGCAAGGTATTGCCCTCCTCCAGCCCGTAGAGGACCACATCGCACGGCGCATCGGCGGCCAACTCGCGCACCGCTGGCCAATCTCCACAGGCGGCGAGGAATCCATCGGTCGGCAGCAGCGCAATCAGCGCGGCGAAGGCATCGAGCAGTGACTGCGGCGTCGGGTAGAGGTCAGCATGGTCGTACTCGGCGCTGGTGAGGATCAGGCTCTCCGGACAATAGTGGAGAAACTTGGCGCCCCGGTCGAAATAGGCGGCGTTGTACTCGTCCCCCTCGATGATGAAGCGCTCACCAGCTCCGAGCTTGAAACTCGAATCCAACCCTTTCGGGCGCCCGCCGATGAGGAAGCCGGGGTCGGCGCCGCAAGCGCTGTAGACCCAGGCCGCGATGGCGGTCGTGGTGGTTTTTCCGTGGGTGCCCGAAACCACCAGAGGGCGCCGCTGGGAGAGAAAAAACTGGCCGAGCGCCTGCGGCATCGACATCTTGGCAAGGCCTAGCCGCTCCACTTCGAGCGCTTCCGGGTTATCCCGAGGAACCGCGTTGCCGACGATCACCAGGTCGGGCGCAGGTCCCGACGCCAAATTGGCAATGTCAAAACCGACACAAGGCTCGATGCCGACCTCCTCAAGGAGGGTACTCATCGGCGGATAGAGAGGCCCGTCGGAGCCCCGTACAGTGTGGCCGGACTTTTGCAGTAGGGCAGCCATCGGAGCCATACCAGTGCCGCCGATGGCGATACAATAGATATTCAAACCGCACGCCCCCCGCGGCGAGTGTGGAAGCTCTCCTAGCCTCGAGGGGCCAGAAGAGTGAATGCTTTGAGTCAGGATTGGATCCGGGGTCTGGGCCCACCAAAACCCGGCGCCGAGACTATCACCCCCGAATCAGACCCCACCGCGGCTGGACCGTTGCCGGCCCACAGCAACCTTCATGCGAGGAGAGAGACTGAGATGAGAAACCACTGGAAAGCAGCGCTGATGATGATTTTGGCCTTGACCACGGTCGTCGCGACAGCGTCCGCCGCCGAGACCAAGAAGGCAAAGAAGGCACCCAAGATCACCATCGAAGAGCCGATCGCCGACCTGGGAATCGTCGTCAAGGGCGACTCCGCCAGCCATGAGTTCGTCCTTCGAAACACCGGCGACGCCACCCTAGAGATTCTAGAAATCCGCCCGGCCTGCGGCTGCACGGTGGTTGACTTCGACAAGACGATCGAACCTGGAGAAAGCGGCACGGTGCAGGCCACCCTCAACACCGCCGGCCTGCGTAGCGGCGACGGATCGAAGGGCATCAGCGTCTTCACCAACGATCCCGAGAACCCGCGCATTCAACTCACCATGCAGGCCAAGTTGCGCGACTATCTGGTGTTCAATCCCGGTTTCGCCCGCTTTGTCAAGGGCAAGGGCCACGGCCCCGGTGAGGTGACCCAGATCTTCTTCGCGCCGAAGTTCGACGACCTCAAAATCTTGAAGGTCGAGTCCCCCTTCCCCCATCTGGCGGTCGACTACCGCCCCGCCACCGAAGAGGAACACCGCAACGAAGGAGCCGCCAACCAGTACGTACTGACCCTGACCTTCGACTACACCCAAGCCGCCGTCGGCCCGCTAATCGGCAAGCTCGCCGTCCACACCAACCACCCCAAACAAAAGATCGCCTGGCTCCCTGTCTCCGGCTTCGTCCGCCCCTTGGTCGCGGTCACCCCGCCGCAGGCTCACTACGGAGATATCGAAGATCCCGAAGCGATGACCACGAATTTCGTGGTCAAGAGCTACGCTCCCTTCGACGTCAAGGTCACCAAGGTCTCCGAGAACTTAGAGGGAGCCCAAGCCACCGTGGTGCCCATCGAAGAGGGCAAGAGCTACAACGTCCAGCTCACCTTCGACCCGGAGATGCCCAAGGGTAAGTTCACCGGCCAGCTAGAGATCCACACCGACAGCAAGATCGCGCCCCTGATCACGGTCGACCTCACAGGAACTGTGCTCTGAGCACAGTTCCTGTCCCCGGGCGGCAAGCCGCCCTCTCCCCCACCCTTTTGTTTATGGGGGTTTCTCGCCGAAACCCCCTCAACCGAAAAAACGTCGTTTTTCGGTTTTCACCCCACAGGAGTCCGGCCTAAGCGGCCGGGCTCGCCCGCCCACACCCCCACCCTTTTTTCTATGGGGGTTTCTCGCCGAAACCCCCTCACCGCAAGAAACGTCGTTCTTGCGGCTCACCCCGTAGGAGTCCGGCCTAAACGGCCGGGCTCGCCCAAGGGCTCGCTTCCTCCGCTCTACTCCCTGCCCTCCCCGAGACGCGAAGCGGCAAGGTCTCAGTGCTCCACCCCGGACAGCACCACCGAGAGCCGAGCAAAGCGAGGCGCGAGGACGAATAAAACACTCCAACAAAGAGTCTGTCTCTCCCGCGCAGTGGCCTAAGGCGGGCACGGATCGGCTCGTGGAGGATCAGCGCCCGTGCGTGTCTGAGGCGAATGCCGAGTTGCGCGGGCGCCCGGAACGAGCCGACTCGTAGGGCTCCCATCCTGCGCGCAGCCGCCCGGCCACTGCGCGGGAGAGACCGACTCGAACCCCCAGCGGGCAGCGACCATGGATCAACAGCTCCCAAAACACCAACCACCGCGAGGAAGTCTCAACCTCGACCCGTCTAGCTGAGTGCCTCCTGAAGTAGTCCCAAATAAGCCTCGGTAAAAGCCGGTGACCCCTGCGGATCAGCCCCTTCGAGAAGCTCGGTAAGCCGCGCCGCGTGTGGGGCGAAGGCTTGGCCAGCGACGCCAGCCGCCAAGAGGCGCTCTTGAAGCTGGGCACTGGCCAGCAGCTCGCGGCCGAGGATACGGCGGTAGCGCTTGCTGAGCCCATCCTCTTTGCCTTCGATTTGGGCCAGCTCGCCGTCCAGTCGATCCCACTCGGTGCGATCGAAGAGCTTGGCCGCGAGGGCGGACTCCCGCTCGGTCAGCTGCTGGCTATCGAGGCTTCCCGTGGCCGTGAGGCTGCGCCGCATCCACTCGGTGACGAAACGCAACCAAGTGGGGAAGTCGGCCCTCGGTCCATCTTCGCGTCGACAGACCGCCGCCGCCGGAGGAGCGAAGAAGGCTCCGCCACCGGTGATGTCGATCATCCCTTCGTCCAGCTCATAGAGCCGCGCGTCTCCGGTGACATCGCCATCACGGTCCGGCGAGCCGTAGAGGTGGAGAGTCAAGTAGTTCGGCTGACCAACATTGCCCATCTGGTGGATCAGGTCGTGGTCGACGGGTACCACCGTGCCCTCCTTGAAAACCGCGCGAGAGGTGGTGCGCATCAAGCCATCCTTGAGCTCGAAGGTCGCGTGCTCCGCGTTGCCGAGAAGTTGCACCGCTCCCCATTGGGTATAGCCATGATCGTGAATTCCCGACATGTCGCCGTCCGTCCACGACATCACCATCAACTCGTAGTGACCACCGTCATGGACCATGGCTCGGCCGTAGCTATCCGCCGACGGATGAGAATAGTCGGCCCATTGGGCTAGGTCTTGCTCGGTGATTCCCGACTCTTCGAGCAAGCGTACCGCCGCTCGTGAATCCATGGATGAACTCGACTCGATCGTGTCCACTAAGCCTTGAATACGCTCCGGTAGGACCGCTGTTGTTGTTTCTGTCATGCTGTCTCCCTCCTTATACATGCCTTTTCAAGTGCGTTCAGCTCCCCTCTTGGGGACAGGCATGGGCTCTTTCCTAGGTGAACTCCGCTGGGATTTCCGGCAAGACATCATTCAAAACCAACTGCATGATCACAATGTCTTGCCACTGGCCGTCCTTGAAACCGGCCTCTCTTTGGCGTCCGACAACCTCATAACCAAACCGCTTGTTGTACTCGATACTGGCAACGTTGACCGCCATGATCCGCGCCAGCATGTGGTGATATCCCATACGCCGACAGCGCTCGATTAAGGCAGACTTGATGCGTGTCCCGTAGCCCGCGCCCACCTGTGAACGGTCGACAAATACCGACGTCTCGCAGGTGAAACGGTACCCTTTGCGGTCGCTGTACTTCTTGATCACCCCCCAGCCGACGACAGCACCCTCCGCCTCAAGCACAAGGATTGCTTCGCGCTTCGCAAGACCGGTGATCCAATCGCGGATCTCCGCCTCGCTAGGCGCGGTTTCCACCATCGTCGCGTCTCCCGCGGCGATTGATTCGTTGTAGATTGCGGAGATAGGGGCGGCGTCGTCGACCGAGGCGTCACGAATGCGTGGCTCGGTCATGGTTGTTTCGGATTATACGACCCGGCTTGGCCTGCGCCAAGCGACCCTCCTCCAAAACCACCGTACCGTTGACCCAAACTCGCCGCGTGCCCTCGCTAAACTGGCGCGGCTCGGTGTAGGTGGCGCGCTCGCGGACGGCGCTCAAGTCGAGCAGAATCAGATCGGCGAAGGCTCCGGGGTGGATCCGCCCGCGATCTTGAAGGCCGAGGAATTGAGCCGGCAGCGCGGTGATCTTGCGGATCGCCGCGCCCAGCGGGATCCGTTCCCGCCGCAACGCCCACCGTTCGAGGAAACGGCTAAAGGCGCCGAAGGTTCGCGGATGCGGATCGCCGATCTGGCGCGGCGCGTTGAAGGGGTAGCTCCACGAGTCGCTGCACACGATCGAGTCGGGCCAGACGATGGCGGCCTCCAGGTCATCGTCGTCGATGCAGTGGTAGACGATCCAAGCCTCCGGGTCGGTGAGCAGCAGGTCGACCACCGTCTCGCCGGGCGCTTGGCTCCGTTGCTGGGATAGCTGCTCCACACTCACCCCGCGACTTCCCGGCAGGCTCTCGGTGATCAACATCATGGCGGCGTAGTCGGTGTCGCGACCTTCGAGCCAGGCCACGCTCTGAGCCCGCCAGGGCGCTTCCTCAAGCCGAGCGACCATCGCCTCGACTCCGCCTTCCAGAATCTCTTTCGGAATGAAGGTCCGTAGTTTGGTCGACACGGCGCCATAGGGATAGACCTCGAAGGTGACCTCAACCCCCTCCGCGCGGGCTTGCTCGATGGCGCCGATCACCCCGGGAATCTTGCCCCAATTGGGTCGCTCCGCCGCCTTCAAGTGGCTGATGAGCGCCGGGAGGCCAGCCCGGCGAGAGATCTCGATCACCTCGGCGACCGCCGCCTCCAAGCCCTCGCGCTCGTTGCGAATGTGGCTGACGTAGCGACCCCCGTGCCGCGCCGCCACCCGCGCCAAACGGACGATCTCATCGGTATTGGCGAAACTCCCCGGCGCGTAGACCAGCCCGGTCGACAGGCCGAGGGCGCCGTCGATCATCGCCCCATCGATCGCCCTCTCCAGCTCCTCGAAGGCGGCGCCCTCGAGCGCACGACCGGCGCCGCAAAAACCGGCCCGCACCGTGCCGTGACCCACGTAGGTGCCGCTGTTGATCGGCAAGCCGTAACTCTCGATCCCGGCGAACCACTCAGCCAAGGTGCGCCAATCGAAGGTGAAGCCGATGGTCGAAGCGAGACTCTCCATCTCCTCCACCATGGCGGACCCGATCGGCGCGCTGGAGGTGCCGCAGTTCCCGATGATCTCGGTGGTCACTCCCTGAAAGAGCTTGTTGTCGGCCGCACCGGGGAAACGATAGCCAAAGCCGGTCGAAGCGTGGGTGTCGATAAAGCCGGGGCAGAGGATCAACCCCCGACCGTCGACCACCCGCCGCGCCGCCATCGAGCCTGCTTCGTCGTTCGCGCCATCGCCCACCATGGCGATGCGCTCGCCGACAATCCCGACTCGGCAACTCCGTGGTTCAAGGTGAACGCCGTCATAGACGGTGGCGTTTTCGATCAAGGTATCCAGTTGCTGACTCACGCGCTCTCCACAAGGTTTAACTAGGTTTCAGAGTCCGCGACCACTCGGTGAATTCCGCCAGCGTCGCCTCGTCGAGTTCGACCGGCCGTTCGCCGCGCAGGTGCGTGGTACCGTCGCCGTCCATGGTGAACGGTTGCCGCACCACGTCGCGCTCAAAATAGCGGCTCGATGGGCTTTGATCGTGCGCCAAGGCTGCCGGTAAGCGGGCCGCGACCCGCAAATTGACTAGCCGGCCAATCCCCGTCTCGAACATCCCACCCACCCAGGCGTCGATCCCGTGGCGGCGACAGTAGTCGAGGATGCGCACCGTCTCCACCTGCCCGCCCACCCGGCCGGGCTTGAGGTTGAGTTCGTCCAAGGCCCCCAGCCGGTGGGCTGAGATCAGATCGCCCAGGGCGGCGACGGACTCGTCCAAGCAGACGGTGAGACGCGGATGACGACGGCGCAACTCGGCGTGCAAATCGAGCCGCCGCGGGGCGAACGGTTGCTCGAAAGAGACCGGTTGCAACACCGCCAGCCGCGCCAAGAGTTCGTAGTCACCCGCGTCGCAAGAAGCGTTGGCGTCAAAGCCCAGAGCCAGCTCGGGGAAGGCGGTACGCACCGCCTCCGCGGTGGCTGCATCCATCGTGGGCGCGACCTTCATCTTGACCCGGCGGTAGCCCTCCTCGACCGCTCGCGCCACCCGCTGCACCGCCGCTCCGGGGGTGGGGAAGAGGCCGAGTGAAATCCCGACTGGCACCCGGTCGAGCCGCTGGGGTGGCCAGCGGTCGAGGAGGTCTTGTTCGCCGCGCCGGCGCAGGAGATCGAAAAGAGCATCGAGGAGACAGGCGACGGTGAAGGGCCAGCCGCGCACCCGGCCCACCGCCGCCACCACTTCGGCCACCGTGCCGGCTCTGGGCAGCAACGGCATAAGATAGTCGGTCAGCACCCGCGCCGAGCCATCGACAAACTCGCCACTGAAGAACGGATCCGGTCGGCAGGACGATTCGCCAATGCCCCAAGCCCCATCCTCATCGACCCAGCGCACCAACAGGGCCCAACGCTCGTTGCGCACCCCCACCGCCGAACGGAAAGACTCTCGTTGCGGTAACCGCGCGACGAAGACCTCTAGTCTGGCCAAGGTGATCGGCAAGGCCAAAGAGTCCTCGATGGCGGCCTGGGCTAACGGGCTCAGAGAGTCCACGGATGAGCGGTTGTTGGTGTTCACGGGTGGATCTTCCCCTTAAGGATCGAAGCCGGCGGCTTTGGCGAACTCTTCGCCCCGCTCGCGGTAGTCGCGAAAGCGGCCAAAGCTGGGCGCGGCTGGCGAGAGAAGAACCACCCCACCGGCCTGGGTCGAAGCGGCGGCCAAGGATACCGCTTGCTGAAGATCGTCTGCTTCGATCAGATTCGGGGCTGACCGCGCGCCGCGCGCTTGGCGCACCGCCTCGGCGACGCGGGCGCCGTTGTCGGGCAGGGTTATCACCGTTTCCACCGGCCGTTCGACCGCGTAGCGAGCCAACTGCCCGTAGTCCAACCCGCGCTCGAAACCGCCGAGCAGCAGGGTTACCGGCCGCCCAGCAAAAGCCTCGACCGCCGCCTGCGCCGATTGCGGCGTGGTCGAGATGCTGTCGTCCACCCAGAGCACAGAACCGCGCTCACCCAGGGCAAGAAGGCGGTGAGGTAGGCCGCGAAAACTCTCCACCGCCTCGACGATCGCGGCCGGATCGACTCCCGCCAGCCGCACGGCGCTGAGCGCCGCACACAGGTTGGAGAGGTTGTGCGCACCGAGCAAGGGGAGACCTTCGCTGGCGATCAAGGGTCGTTCTCCCTGCCACACCTGACCACCACGCACATGGATCCCCACGGGATCGTTGAAGCGCGTTGCCCCCACCCAACCTCCGCCGTGGCGCGAACTCTCCGGGTCGGCGGCATTGACCACCACCGCACCCGGAGTGGCGCCACTCGCCGAGCGGCCCAGGAGCCGCAACTTGTCGCGATAGTAGGCCGCGACGGTGCCGTGCCAGTCGAGGTGTTCAGGGAAAAGATTGAGTAGCACCGCGATCGACGGCCGGGCCAGCAGCGAGGCGGTCTGGTAGCTCGACAGCTCGATCACCCAGATCTCGGGTTCGGGCTGGGGAGGCGAGGCGACGGAATCGATCATCGCCTTACCGATGTTGCCCCCGACGGCGACCCGTAGCCCCGCGGCCCGCAACAGATGAGCGGTCAGTGCCACGGTGGTGCTCTTGCCCTTGGTGCCGGTGATGGCTAGGGTGCGCGCGGCGGGGTTCTCGTCAAACCAGATCTGGGTCGCCGAGGTGATCTCAGAGCCTGCCGCTAGCGCCGCTTCGAGGGCCACCGCCGAGGGACCGACATAGGGGCTCACCCCGGGTGACTTGACGATCACCTCGTAGCTCGGCAAAGCCGCTAGCGCCGCGCTTCC
>QIHU01000827.1 GCA_003231035.1 Acidobacteriota bacterium | reverse complement strand
GGCCATCAGGATGCGGTCAACGCCGTGGCCTTCGGCGTCAAGGGGCGCTGGTTGCTCACCGGAAGCTCGGATGAAACGGCCATGTGCTGGAATCTGGACGCGTCCGATCCGTCCGCCGCTCCGGGGATCCTACGCGGCCACACCGGTCCCGTGGTCACGGTGACGATCAGCGAGGGCAACTCTTTCTGGATCACCGGCAGCGAAGACGACAACGCCCGGCTCTGGAACGCCGAGTTGTGGACGCTGAACAACGACGAACTCTTCGAGCGCGCCTGTAAACGGGCCGGTCGCAACCTCACCAGGACCGAGTGGGAACAGCTACTCCCGGAGAAGCCCTTCCGCGAGATCTGTCCAGGGTTGCCGAACCCCGCCGCCGCCGACGATCCGGCGGAGGGGACCGGCTGATCGGACCTAAGCGAACAGGAGCCGCTCGTTGCACTCCTGGGTGTTGCTCTTGTAGTACGGCGCCGTCCAACTGTCGTCCTCGGCCAGATAGAAGGAGGCTTCGGCCTCGGCCTGCTTCATCTCGTTGATCCGGTTGCGGATGTGAAAGTGGTTGAACAGGCGCATGAACTCGGTGAGGAAGATGTCGGCCACCCGTGTGTTGCCGCGGATGATCAGCATGTTCTCGTCGTTGTTGACCGTCGAGGCATTGCTGAAGTTGGCCGAGCCGGAGATCACCACCGGGTCGTCTGAAAGGGGGTCGATGAGCATGTACTTGGTGTGCAAAAAGTCGACGAAGAGGTTGAGCCCGGTGAGCGCTTCTTGCAGCCAGGCGCCGTCGGCGCCCCCGGTCTTGAGGACGTCGCCGAAGGCGATGCGGTTCTGCTTGATCTTGCGGAAGTCGTAGTAGTCCTTGGGCACCGGCCGGCCTTTGGCTTCGGCGTTGTCTTTGCGGTTTTTCGATTGCCGGAAACTCGGCTTGCTTTCGAGCAGAATGTAGCGCTGGAAGCCTTCTCCGCTCTTGGGTTGTTTGCGCTTGACCAGTTTTTCCGCGATCTCTTGGCTGACCCCGAAAGCGGCGGTGAAGTGCACCGAGCTTTCCGCTTTGCCCAGCCGGTCGGCGTACCATTCGAGCATCGCCGTCGAGGTGCGCGGCGAGAAGATGGTGGTGATCGACTTGGGCGGCGGAGCGCCTTCGAGGTCGGGCTGCTGGGCGACGTTCCAGTTGCGGATGCCGGTGGAGTCGGGGTCGCTCTTCTTGCTGCTCTTCACCGGGTCGGTGGCGACCTTCCGCCAGTATTCGTGGTAGCTCCGCGCCACTTTCTGATCGCGGACGATGTGGCCGACGTTCGACTGCCCGTAGATTCCGCCCGCCGTGTAGTTGGTCGAGCCGGTCCACACTTGGACCGGCTGCCCCTTGTGCAGCAGGACGATGAACTTGTTATGCGAGATGGTGGCCTTGGTACGCGGGATCATCATCTTCTCGAAGCGCTCGATCGAGGATTTCTTGCGTAACCCGACTTTGCGCAATGAGGCCTCGGTGGCCCGCCACGGCCCGGTCTTAGCTTTGCCGCTCTGCTTGGCGTCGTAGATGATCTTGACGTCGGCGCCGGTTTCGAGAGCGTCGGCGAAGGCCTGGATGGCCGGCATGTGCTCGAACTCGTAGACCGAGGCGCGGATGGAATAGTCCGTGCCCTTGGCCTGGCCGATGAAGCGTAGCATCGCCTCTTCGAGGCCGCGCGAAAGCCACTTATAGGAAGCCTCTTTGGGCACCGTCTCCGGCTTGGTGAATTCCTGCCAGAAGGTGCGCCCCATCTTCGAGACTTGGTACCAGCGCTTGTGTTCGCCAAACTTCCGGCTGTAGGCCTGGCTACCGGCGACGCCGCGGTTGAAGATTACCCCGTGCTGCTGGTCGTCCTCGCCCTCGGTGGTAACGGTCACCTTGACGCCCTTGCCCATCTTGAGCTGATCGGGCTTGCCGTAAACCGGGACCACCCGGTAGGAGTATTTCTCGCCGGGCAGAGCGGTGTAGTCGCCCCACTGGAAAGTCTGGAGCGGCGCCTCACTGGAAAGGGGAGCCTCCTGGGGTGGGCCGTCGCCGGTGCTGAAGGCCCTGGGGTTGCGCAGCCAGGACTTCTTGCCGCCGCGGTGGGTCTCCCGCTCGATAGCGAAACCGAGCAGCCCCTTGGCCGCCTTCTCGGTCGCGTCGATCCCAAGCAGGATCACATGGGTGCCCGCGATGGCATGTACTGAGATGGCTGGGTTCTTCCTGCGTACGCGCATGATCTCTCCTTGCTACGGATGGCGACTGACGATCGAGAAGCACCCACGATGATGGCTAGCTCACCTTGGGGTGGTCGCCGGGGCCGAGGTGTTTCACTGAAAAGGCGGCGGAGCACATATTCTATCTATTTTCGAAGATCGCGGTGTTAGACCTCACCCGGCGAGGGGGATGCGGTGCGTTCAAGGTGACGGAAGAGACCGGATGACACCGAGGACGAAGGCGGGTAGGGTGCCCCGGTGGGCGGCTGGTGAGATCGCGGTGCTGGAATTGCGCTGCCAGCCGGGACAACACAAAATGACGACAAGGGAGAGTAGATCGATGGAACTCGCTGGAGCCAAAGCGCTGATCACCGGTGGATCCTCAGGGATTGGCCGTGGCATCGCCGCTGCCCTCGTGGCGCAAGGGTGCACCGTGGAAATTACCGGGCGGCAACGGGAGCCGCTCGAAAAGGTCGCCGCCGAACTCGGCGTGGGGTGGATTAAGGCGGACGTCGGGGTCGAGCAAGAGGCGGTGCGGTCGGTGGCCGAGTTCGTCGAGCGTCACGGGCGGATCGATATTTTGGTCAACAACGCCGGTTTCGGTCGCTTCGCGCCACTGGTCGAGATGGAGCTGAGCGACCTGGAATCGGTCTTTCGCACCAATGTTTTTGGCGCCTTCGTGATGGCACGCGAAGCGGCGCGCCATTTCGTGCGCCAGGATTCGGGAAACCTGATCAACATCTCGTCGACCTCGGGGCTCAAGGGTGGCCGGGGCAGTACGGCCTATTCGTCGTCGAAGTTCGCCCTGCGCGGGATGACCGAGTGCTGGCGCGAAGAGCTGCGGCGTCACAATGTGCGGGTGATGCTGGTCAACCCCAGCGAGGTGATGACCGCCTTTTCCGCCAACGCGGGCTTCGATCAGGAACTGTCGGACAGGAAACTGCGATCCCAAGAGATCGCCGACGCCATCGTCGGCGCCCTCAAACTGGATTCTCGCGGCTTCATCCCGGAATTCTCCATCTTTGCGACCAATCCGTTTTAACGGGTTGCCCAAGGTCTCGGGGAGAGCGACCTCCCCGAGACGGATCTGGGCTCGCAAGGCGCTCGCCGCCTCTTGGCTAGTGTTTTACGGCGTAGGGCAAACTGAGATCCCCCGATAGCACCGAGTAGACCTCGTAAACGCCGAGGAGCGGACGCTTGGGATCTTCTGTGTTGACCTCCATGTAGGCGGAGACGGCGTCGAAGTTGAATCTCTTGCTGCCGCGGACTCGGCTGGCGGGGACGAGCACCTTGAGGGTGGCGCCGTGAGTGAGAACCGAGAAGCCGGGGGAGTCCATGTACATCGGCATGCCGGGATTGGTGGGGGCGATGGTGACGGTGGCGTCGGCTAGGTCGAACTCAACCACCGCCAGACCGCCGGCCACGCGCTCGTCCGGGGCGAGGACCACCCAGTGGGTGTGGAAGATCTTGCCATCGTTGCCGTAGTCGCTGTCGTTGTCCTCGTCCCACAACGGTGTGTCGTCGAAGTCCGGGTGCGAGGTGACGGCGAGAGCGACGATTCCTTCCACCTGGCCAAATCCGACATCGCTTGCCTTGAGAGTGGTGGGGAAGACGTAGCCCAGCACCGGCGCTCCCTGCATCCCGCCGCGTGCCGTGGGAGTGGTCCGCCCCGCGCGCCCCTTCACTCGCTGCTCGAAGACCAAGAGATCGAGTTCCTCGAGATAGGTCACGGAGGCCGCTGTGATCTCCAGATCGTCGGTCTTCGGCGTAGGCTGAATCTCAGCGGCCGCCGGCAAGCAGGCGGCGATGGTGAGCAAGGCGAGGGTCAGGGAGGCGACCCGGCGGAGTAGGTTTTTCATGGCTGGCTTCCTTTCGAGCCCGTCGGGCTCAGGGTTGAGGTTCGACGATTAATATCGAGTCGACACTATTTAGGATCAGGGTCCGGTTGTCAAGCTTGTATCGAGTCGATATCATTGGCCCGATGGACGACGACCTGACCTATGAACGGCTGACCCGGCTGGCCCGTCTTCTCCAAGCTGAGGAGCGCAGCTCTAGTTCAAACTTGCAGCCGGTTCAGTTGCACGCCTTGCACTACCTTTCGCGGTGCAATCGCTACAGCGATCGGCCGGCAACCGTGGCCGAGTACTTAGGCGTCACCAAGGGGACCGCCTCGCAAACACTGCGAGTGCTAGAACAAGCTGGCTTCATCGCCAAGAAGACGGATCCCGAGGATCGCCGGGTGGTTCATCTAAGCTTGACCGCCCACGGACACCGAGCGCTCGCCAAAGCGGGAGCGCGATCTTTGCTGGACCGTGCCGCGGACTCCATGTCGGCCCACGATCAGGCCCAGCTCGCACGGAGCATGGCTCAGCTCCTACGAGCGCTCCAGCGCGCCAACCAGAGCCGTTCGTTCGGCGTCTGTCAAACCTGTCGTCACTTCAAGGCTGAAGGCGATGGCAAATTCCGTTGCGGGCTGACCCAGGAGCCCCTCGCGCCGCAAGAGACGGAACTTCTCTGCCGCGAGCACGAAGAGCCGTTGGGGGTGGTTGGAGTCGACGGCTAACCCGGCTCCGCCTCGACCACCAGCCGTTGCGCGTGGCAACGGTATTCCAAGGTGCGCACGATGGGCCACATGGCGACTCCCGCCAGGTCGGCGGCTACTTTCCTGAGACCGCGCGGGGGCTGGAAGTCGGAGACGTCTTGGACACCCACGGTGCTGCCGGGCTCAAAGGGAGTTTCTTCCTCGCGGCTCGCCCCGACGAGGTTGGGGAGGAGCCGCAGGGTGTCGGCGGCGGTGCGCAGGCTCCACAGCGGCTCGGAGAGCGAGGCTACTTTGCGCACCTTCAACCCGGCGGATTCGACCATGCGGGATAGGGAGTCGGGGGTGTAGTGGTAGACGTGTTGCTCCGGCCGCAGATCCTTCCACCGTGGGCCGTGCACCTTGGCGGGCAGCGAGGCAAAATTGGGAACTTCGATCAACAGTCGCCGGCCGACCCGTGGCGCCACTTCATCGCGTAGGAAAGCGAGGGGACCATGGATGTGCTCCAGGACGTGATGGAGGGTGACCAGCTCGTAAGTTTGGCCTTCCGGCAATTCGGCGAGCGAGCCGGCGATCGGTACGCCCAGCTCTTCGCTGACCCGCTCGCGAGCATACTTTGCCACCTCGACTCCGGCGATCTCCCAGCCACGCTGTTGGGCGTAGTGCAAGAAGACCCCGGTGGCGCAGCCGATGTCAAGGACACTCGCGGTGAGCCCCTC
This sequence comes from Acidobacteriota bacterium, assembly GCA_003231035.1. GTDB lineage: Bacteria > Acidobacteriota > Thermoanaerobaculia > Multivoradales > SZUA-115 > SZUA-115. Next base: position 6,950 of record QIHU01000827.1, on the reverse strand, counting down.
GTTCTCCAGCTGACCCAGCTCGGCGTTGAAACGGGCTTCGTCGTAAGCGCGAGAGAAAGGCGAATCGAAATCGTAACCGCCGCTCTCTCCACCCACGAAGTAATCGCCGTCGTAGTCGAACTCGGGGATCTGGTGGGTGGCCACCAAGCCACAACGACCACAGCGTCGCAAGACACCGCCGTAGAGTGGCTGCCAGTCGCCATGGGGTTGGTCGATCTGACGACAGAGAGGGTCGTCCTGAGAGATCATGCTCGTCTACCTTCATTGGGTGGAATTGGGATTTGGGGGAGTCTTCGCCCCGCGGCGAGAGCACCGAACAAGAGGCCGACGTGGAGCCAGACTAGAGTGCGTAGGGGCTCGATGCGGTGGCTAAAGTCGGCCAGTTGGGAGAAGAGGAAACCGCACAGGCCGGCGATCAGGCCGATCGCCAACCAGCGTAGAGCTGGATCCTTGACCGCCGCCAGTCGCCGCCAGCCAGTGAGCAAGATGGCGACCCACAGGGAGACGAAGAGGAGCAAGCCAGGTATCCCTGCCTCGGCGGCTTCCAGGAGGTAGAGGTTGTGGACCGTGGCCGGGAAGTACTCCATCACGTCCTTGGGGTCGTAGCCTTCCATCACGGTCAGGAAATTGTTCAAGCCGACTCCGCCTAGCGGATGGGCGGCGATCATTCTAAAGGCGATTTCGTTGAGCTCGAAGCGCACCTCGAGGTTGCCCGAGGCGCTAGCGGTCAGCCGTTCGACGATGCGGGGGGCGAAAGCCAGCAGAGCGACCAAGCCCGCGATGGCTCCGCTACGCAGGAATCGTCGCGCCTGCCGTCCCGCCAGCAAGCCTTGGCGCCATGCCAGCGCAACGAAAAGAGCGGCCGCCACCGCCGAGGAGAGCCAGGCGCCCCGCGATAGGGTCAAGACCAGTCCCGACAGCCCCACCAAGATCGTGGCTCCGAGGGCGAGTCTCGCCAGCCGGGAGCGCGCGAACAGGAAACCGGCGGCGAGCAGGGGCAGGCCGAGCACCAGGAAATTGGCATAGACGATCGGGTGGTCGAAGAGGCCGGACGGGCGCAGCCGTTGCACGCCGCTAGTCAGGGATTCGACGATGACCGACTCTGGATTGCCTCCAAGCCCCAATCCTATCGGCCGGCCAGTCACCGATTGCGCCACCGCGAAGGCGGTGTGCACCCAGGTGAGCAGGCTCAACAGGGTGAGGAAGGGATAGAGGTAGCGGCGCCTGAAGAGAGCGGCACAGACCGCCGCCAGGAGCAAGGCGTGGAGAGCCGAGGCGATCTCGAAGCCGGCGAGCAGCCGTTCCTCGGCTCCCAGGGCGGAGAGCGCGTATTGTCCCAAGAGCAGACCGTAAAGGATCAACACGATGGGTGGAATCCGATTGTGAACTCTACCCAGCCAAGAACCCAGGAGGAGCGAAGGGATCAGCCCCAAGAGCAAGACATCGGAAGCGGCGAAACGCAAGCCCGGCCAGCCTCCAACGTGTTCGCGGTAGGCGAAGTATTTGTCGATCGGTACCGAGGCGAGGGCGAGAAGGCCGAGGTACAGGAGGTCGGTGAGCCTGCCGCGAGCGAAAACAAGGACCGTGGCCAAGCCGGCAAGACCGGCGCCAGCGACCAGCAACAGGAGGGCCCCGCGCAGCGGTTGCACCGCCGCCGTGGCGAGCACCAAAGTACCCGCGACCAGCAAGCCGCCCACCAGGACCGCCGTGGTGACGGACTGTCTGAGCGTCGGTTGCAAGGCCGACCCCGGAGTCGGGTGCGAAGTCAGAGATGGCTGCATGGGAGCCCTATGGAGATCGGCTTGGGAGGCCGGCTAGCCGAGTCAATCGCGCGGCGCTGCCGTGCCCGGTGTCGACCCTTGGTCGAGGGCGTTCATCAGAAAGAGAAAACCGCTGCCCACCGGTCCCGCGGCCAGGCCATGGTAACCGTCATCGACGAACAGGAGGAGATCGGGGACCAATTGCGGAATCAGGGGCGGGTCGCACTTCGAAGCACTGACTACTTGGACGAAATTACCGGCGTTCTGCCGTTGGATCGACCACAGCATCTGTTGCACGGTGGGCACCAGGTTGTCGGAGCCGGCCACCACGATCATGGTGGGTGCCGACTGCCGCGTGACGTGGGTCAGGGGAGAACGGATGTCGTAGGCCGCATCCGGACAACCGATCTGGCCGCACATGACGATATCGATGAAGTCGGCGATCTCCTCGCCGCCCTGGTCCCAGACGGTCGTACTGCCGTCACAGTTAGTCTCGCTCGCCTGCACGAATCCCAAGCGATGGTAGTTGACCAACGCCTTCCAATCGATGGGTGGAACGAGAGCGACGACCGCCCGCAGGAGAGGGATCTTGGCCGCCGCTTGCATGGTGACGCAGCCCCCCACGGATCCACCGATCAGCGCAAGCCGCTCTGGGACCACGAAGGGAAGTGAACGCAACAAGATTGCCGCGGCCGCCACATCGTCGGCCTCGCCGAGGCAGATCTCGAGCTGGCCCTCGCCGCCGTCTTGACCACGGTACGAGGGGGCGAAGGCGGTGCGGTTGTGGAGGAGTGCCCAGTTGAGGCAAGTCTCCAGCATGTTGCCGTCGGCATTGATGAAAATGCCTCCGTAGCCGCCGTGCTGGTGCAGCACCGCCGAGCGTCGCATACCGTCGTCGCGGTAGCAGAGAACGCCGGCCACAACCAGGTTGGACGAAGAGTAGGCGATCAGGTCGACGACCACTCCCGAAGCGGCCATCAGCTGCTGGCTACCGAGGATGGTTCCGTCTGGGATCGAGGGCGGCGGGGTGCCTTCGGGCAATGGTTCGAAGGTGAGCCCGCGCGACTCGGCCTGGCCGCGCACCCTCTCGCTCTCCGAGCAGTGGTTGGCCATCGACCGGCGCAGCGCCGCGTCTCTGGGCACCGGCAGGGAGTTCGCGGCCTTTTCGATCCCCATTTTCTCAGCCCTCGCCAAGGCATCACAGGCACCGGCTTGAAAGCTGGTGAGTACCTTGGCGGTGCGGGATTCGATCGTTTCGGCGGAGACTTGGGCGTCGAGGCCGGAAGCGATCGTCAAGGCGACCGCCAGGCTGATAGAGAACAATCTGGTCATGATGGTCTTGGAACTTACCATGCGAAGGCTCGTCGGAGGATGGTGCAACTCGTCTGTAAATTATTTAAAGGAAAGGAGTTGCGCCATTTTGCGTGATAGGGGATAGGGCGTCGAGTTCGCCAGTGGCACGGCCTCCGCGATCGAGGCGAAGATTGTGATTGTCGCTACACCGTTCAGTGGTCACGGTGGCTAAGATGTTTCCGCCCTTGGACTATGGAGATGGGATCAGTGGCCACGCAGCAGGTTGAAAACCGCCAGTGATACGCCAACAAACCCCTCGCCGCCGATGGCACCGGCGGCGAGCAGCCGTCCGTGATCCTCATGGCCTCGCCGCTGGGCCCATCCCCTCAGCAAGCCTCCGGCGAAGAGAGGCATCGACAACTCGATGGGCGCATAGAGGCCGATTCCCAGAGCGACAGGGAGAATCCCGAGGCCGCGCCACAGTGAGACTAGGGTGAGGACGATTCCCGCCGCCCCGCCCCAGGCCAGCGGTGCGGTGACCCCGCCAGCACTGAGGATGCCGGCGAGGGCGACCGCTTGCGGCGCAGGGAGGTCGACCGAGCCTATTCGGTAGGTGTGATGAAGGGCTTGCAGGATCAAGCCCATAACCGAGGCGGTGACCACCACGGAGAGTAGCTGCGCTTGCATTTGAGCCTTGGGGGAGGCACCGACCAGAGAACCGGCTTTTAGGTCCTGCATGAAATCACCGGCCATGCCGGCCGAGATGCAGAGAATGGCGGTGAAGACCACGGCGGTACGCGGGTCGAGGCGCACGAAGAGCATTACGATCAGCAGCAGCGCGATGGCGAAGATCTCCATCGGGTCGATGTTGAGCTCCCCGGCGATGCGCGCCGCGATGTAGGCGACCAGGAAGGCGCCGGCCAGGGCCACGAGAGTGATCCACAGTTCCAAGCGCAAGAGAGCGGAGATCGCCAGGGCGCAGAGGGCGAGCCCGCCTAGCCAGGTGAGGCCTCGGCGCGGCGAGGCGGCGAAGGCGCGCATCGCAATGGGCTTGAGTGCGGGCAGTCCCTTGAACAGGAAGTAGGCGAGGCTGGCACCGATGATGACACCGATGCCGAAAGGACGGGTGACGCCGGCGATAGCGACCGCCTTGGTGGGGAGCGTGCCGACGCCAGATCCCAATACGGGGACGATACCGTAGACCATGGCTGGAACCGCTACCCAGTAGGTGAGGACGGCGCCGAGGAACCAGACGCCGGTGAACAGTGGCCCAATCAAGAAACCACCGGCGAGCGAGACCAAAGTGACGCTGGCGCCCAAAGAAAACCCCCGAGCCGAGCGCAGCCCGAGACTCTCGAGGTTGATCACGCTCGGCAGCCAGCGCAGCTGATCGCGGACCCAAGCGAAGAGGCCTGCGAGGGCGAAAGCGACGAGGATCCGGCGCAGGCTGCCTCCACCGTCGTCCCCAGCCTCGATCACCCGAGCCGTGGCCGTGCCGTCAGGGTAGGGGAGTGCCAGGCGGTCGATCATCTCTTCGCGCAGGGGCAGGGTAAAGAGCACCCCGAGCAGGCCGCCGACCAAAGCGATGAAGCTCACTTCGACAATCGAGACCTCCAAACCCGCAAGCCAGATCGCTGGCACCGTGAAGGTGATCCCCGCGGCTAGCAGTCCACCGGTCGAAGCGGCGGTGCCAGCGACGATGATCTCCTGGCGCGAGCCGCCGCCGAAGAGCTTCAAGAGCCCCATCGACATCAAGGTCGCGGTGATGATCGGCCAGTAGACACCACCGACTTTGAGGCCGGCGTAGGCCGAGTAGCCGGCGATGACAATCGAAAGCAGAAGGCCAACAACCGCGGCCCGGAAACTCAGCATGGGATGGGTTCGCCGCGCGCCGAGCTTACTTGCTCAGCTCGGCTTCGAGCAGTTGCCCCGCGATGTTCATGAAGTCGCGCTCGGTGATGATGCCGATCAGCTTGCCGTCCTGGACCACCGGCAGACAACCGATCTTCTTCTCGCGCATCAAACTGATCGCCTCGATCGAACTGGTCTCTGGGGGCACGGTGAAGACCTCCTCGTGCATCACTTCGCTCACCGGTACCGGCTTGTCGCGGCCCGCGCCGCGCGCCATCAAGCGCAGCAAGGAGCGGTGGGTGACCAGGCCGACCAGACGGTGATCGTTGTCTTCGACCGGCACATGGCGAATGTGCTCCCAGTCCATCATCGCCGCCACTAGATCCACCAGGTCGTCCTTGTTAACGGTGAACAGATCGGTGGTCATCAGGTGGCCGATGTTGGTGTAGTGGCGAGACCAGCCGCCGGCTTCGTCGAGGGTCGCCAGCTCCCACTCGTGTCCCGGTTTGCCTTCAGCCTGGCGGTTGATGGTCGCGGCGGTCAGGGCGGCGAGGCGCTCCGCCTTGGAACCCTTCTCTTGGAAGCTGTTCAGCGAGTCGAGCATCCACTGAGAACCGGTGCGCCGGCTGGCGACACGGTCGTCGATCAATCCCATATAGCGGTCGATGTCCGAAGAGACAATGCCGAGTTCCTTCAATCCCTGGCGGGCCAAGGGGAGCATTTCGTTGCGGATCAGGTCGGCGGCGGAGATGCTCTCGTGGCCGGGCCAGGTAAACTGGGCGCTTAGTCCGAGGCGGCAAGCCTGAAGGAAGTTGTCTTGGGCGGTGTCGAAGGTCATCACTTTGGTGATGTCGTCGTACTCCTCGGAGACCCCCCGCATCAGGCCGAACCAGAAGGCGGCGTTGGCCATTTCGTCGACCATCGTCGGGCCAGCGGGTAGGACGCGGTTTTCGATCCGCAGGTGTGCCTTGCCGTTGTCGGAGATACCGTAGCAAGGCCGGTTCCAGCGGTAGACGGTGCCGTTGTGCAGGCGCAGCGCGGTCAATTTGGGCGCCTTGCCCTGAGCCAGCACTTCGAACGGCTCCTCGTCCACTTCGGCGGCGAGCAGCAAACGGAAGCGCGAGATGTCCTCCTGCAGGATCTCGAGTACGGAGTTGTTGATCCAGTGGCGACCGAAGCTCACCCGCGGCTGCTGTTCGCGCACATGGGTGCTGGAAAGCCGGGTGTCGATCGACTGTTGAAAGAGGGCGATGCGGGTCTCGCGCCAGAGCCGCTTGCCGAAGAGCAGCGGCGAGTTGACCGCCGCCGCCATCAACGGGGCGGTAACCGCCTGGGCGATGTTGTAGAGGTAGGCGAACTCGTCGGGGCCGACCTGGAAGTGCACCTGGAAACTGGTGTTGCAGGACTCGAGCATGACGTTGTCATGACGGATGATCAGCTCGTCGCTACCCTTGATCCTGAACTCAAAGTCGCCGCCGCGCAGCCGGTTCATGGCGTCGTTGAGCTCATGATACCGAGGCACGGGAGTAAGGTAGTCGAGGGTTAGGTGTGCCTTGTCGAGGGTCGGCAGAATGCCGGTGAGGACCACCTTGGTGTCGAACTTGGCTGCCTTCTCGATGGCGAGGTTGACCAGAGACACGAGCTGGTTCTCCATCCGACTCAGACAGTCGCCGCCAAGATCTTGCGGGTCGAGATTGCACTCCATATTGAAGCGACCGAGTTCGGTGGTGAAGAACTCGGCGGGCAATTCGGCCAGGATGTCCATGTTGACTGGCGCCGGCCGGTGATCCTTGTCGACCAAGAACATCTCTTGTTCCGCGCCGATGCGGCGGATTCCCGACTCGATCGAGCCGTCCTCGTGCATCTTCTCCAGAGCCCGCAGGTCGTTGAGCAGCTTCTTCATGAAGAGCCGCAACTCTTCCGCGTCGGTTCCCTGGTCGATATCGTGCTCGCCCATGCTTCGCTCCTCGCCATGGCGGCCGATCACCCTTGCGCGCGGCCGCCGTTTGCCTATCTACGATTCCAGTTGGAGCATTCTAAACCGAT